>NZ_MUFK01000017.1:0-59532 GCF_001996085.1 Salinivibrio sp. PR5 | reverse complement strand
GAAGAGAACGCAGTTGAGTTGGAATTTATTCGCCCAGGCAAACCAACGGAGAACTCCTAAACGGAGAACTCCTATATAGAGCGATTTAACCGAACTTATCGGACAGAAATACTCAACATGTACGTATTCAAAACCTTGAGTGAAGTCCGAGACCTGACAGAAAAATGGATGAAGGAATACAACGATGAACGCCCTCATGACTCACTCGATGATCTGACTCCTTGGGAGTATTTAGCAAGGCATGAAAGTAGGAAAAACTCTAATTTAGAGTGCCACTAAAACAGGGAGGGTTACATAAGGAATGGACGCCGACACCGCCGCCCTGTTCCCCGATAAACTGGTTGAATCGGAGTTGGGGCTGATTCCGGAGGGGTGGTCGGTTGAGGAAGCAAAAAGTCAGCTAGATGTCCTACGTGGCTTCAGCTACAAAGGGAAAGGTTTGGTAAGTTCTCTTGATGCAGGCGTTCCTATGCACAACCTTAATTCTGTTTTAGAAGGCGGTGGCTACAAATATACAGGCCTCAAGTTCTACTGCGATGAGTTCAAAGAAAAATTTGAAATTCAAGAAGGTGATGTTCTTGTGGCAAATACCGAGCAGGGGCATAACCATCTTCTAATTGGTTATGGCGCAATGGTTCCTAAACATTTAGCTCATGGTTTCTTTAGCCATCACACTTACAGAGTGAGACCTAAGAAAGGCTCTAACATGACGCCAGAGCTTATTGAGCGTTTATTCGGTAAGGGGCGCTTTGTTAGGCAGGTACAAGGTTTTGCTAACGGAACTACGGTAAATATGCTTCCCATTGCTGGCATGGAAATGCCTCAGCTCGTTGTCCCTTCAAAAGCTCTGGCTCAGAAATTTAGTGAGCTAGTTAAACCAATCAAGGCAATGATAGAAGAAAATCATAAAACCAATATTGAATTAACTGCGCTTCGCGACACCCTACTCCCCAAACTACTCTCCGGCGAATTACCGCTGGAACAGGCAGAAAAACTGGCAAAGGTCAGCTAAGTGCTAATGAGGCTGCGCAATCACAGCGAGTGAGATAAAGAATAAAAAGGAATAGCGGATGATTACCGAAGACCAGCTGGAGCAGCTCTGCCTCGATTGGTTTAAAACACTGGGCTATCAATACGCGCTCGGCTACGATATCGCCCCTGACGGCGACCGCCCTGAGCGCGATGACTACCACCAAGTCACCTTAAAAGGGCGGTTGCTTAACGCCCTTTCCGCACTGAACCCACAGGTGCCGCATGACACCTTGTTGGCAGTAGCCAAAACCGTCTCCACCCCAGATTCACCGGTGTTGATTAAAAGCAACAAAACCTTCCATCACTATGTGATTGAAGGCGTGCCAGTGGAATACAGTGTATGGCAAGACGGCAAACAGACCACCAAACATGATCGTGTCAGGCTGATTGACTTCACCCATCCCGATAACAATGACTGGTTAGTAGTGAATCAGTTCACCCTCACGGGCACGAAAGGCAATCGTCGTCCTGATGTGGTGGTCTTTATTAACGGCCTGCCTATCGCGGTGATTGAGCTCAAAAATCCTGCCGACGAACACGCTGATATTTGGAAAGCTTACAACCAAATTCAAACTTACAAAGACGAGCTTAGTGACTTATTTATATTTAACGAAGCCCTGGTGATCTCAGATGGGACGAGGGCACGGGTTGGCTCGCTAACCGCAAACCAAGAACGCTTTTTACCTTGGCGCACAATTGCCAGCGAAGACGACAAACCCCTCAATGAGTTTGAGCTCGAAACCCTGATCCGTGGCTTTTTCAATCGCGCCCTGCTGCTCGACTACATCCGCTATTTTGTCCTGTTTGAGCAAAGCGGCGACACCACCATTAAGAAAATTGCCGGTTATCATCAATTCCATGCCGTGCGCGAGGCCGTCAAAGCAACAGTTATTGCCGCCAACACCGCCAACCAAGTGGCAGAGCCGCGCGCCAACTATGCCAATACCGTTAAGCCTGGCAGTAAAAAGGCGGGTGTGGTGTGGCATACCCAAGGTAGCGGGAAAAGCATCTCGATGGTGTGTTATGCCAGCAAGCTGTTACAACAGCCAGAGATGAACAACCCAACCTTGGTGGTGGTCACCGACCGTAACGATCTGGACGGTCAGCTGTTTAACACCTTTACCATGGCGCAAGACACCCTCAAGCAGTTGCCACAGCAAGCCGAGGATCGAGAGTCCCTGCGCGATTTACTCGCCAGTTGCCAATCAGGCGGGATCATTTTCACCACCGTACAAAAGTTTTCGTTGCAAAACGACGAGTCGTTTCATCCTCAGTTATCGCAGCGTGGCAATATTGTGGTGGTCTCTGATGAAGCGCACCGCAGCCAATACGGCAACAAAGCAAAACTTCGCGAAGTAAGAGACGCTAATGGGCAAGTGGTAGATCACCGCTATGTGTATGGCTACTCACAATACATGCGCGATGCGCTGCCGAATGCCTCTTTTATTGGCTTTACCGGCACGCCTATTTCGCAAGACGACAAAGACACCCGTGGTGTGTTTGGCGATTATGTCTCCATTTATGATATTCAAGATGCGGTCGAAGATGGCGCTACCGTGCCCATTTATTACGAATCTCGCCTTGCCAAACTAGACATTAACCAAGACGACATCGAAGCGCTGAATGAGCAAGTCGATGAAGAAATCGGCGAAGACGAAGAGATCAGCACCCGCGAGAAGCTAAAATCTACGTGGTCAGCACTAGAAAAACTGGTAGGTGCCGCGCCCCGCATTGAACAAGTGGCCGCCGATTTGGTCGAGCACTTTACCACCCGCACCGCGACCTTCCCCGGTAAAGCGATGATCGTAGGGATGAGCCGCGAAATCTGTGTTGATCTTTACAACGCGATTGTTGCAAACAAGCCCGAGTGGCATGACCCTGACCCGCACAAGGGCGCGATAAAAATTGTGATGACGGGCAGCGCGTCAGATAAAGAAAAGATGCAGCCCCACATTTACGATAAGAAAACCAAGAAGCTATTTGAGAAGCGCTTTAAAGACGTGGACGATGAGCTGCAATTGGTGATCGTACGCGATATGTGGCTGACCGGCTTTGATGCGCCCTGCTGCCATACCATGTATGTCGATAAACCGATGAAAGGCCACAACCTGATGCAGGCGATCGCGCGCGTCAATCGGGTGTTTAAAGACAAACCCGGCGGGCTGGTCGTGGACTATATCGGTATTGCTAACGAACTGAAAAACGCACTAAAAACCTATACCAATAGCCAAGGTAAGGGCAAACCCACCGTCGATACCGCCGAAGCCTTCGCGGTGTTGATGGAAAAAATCGATGTGGTCAGAGGCATGTTTGCCACCCCCGTTGATGGTGAGGTGTTCCACTACCGCCCAGATTTTGAAACCCAAGCTATTCGCCTACTGCCCGGCGCGCTGAACCATATCGCGGGCCTGTCGCACCGTAACAGCAAAGGGGAAGAGGTGCGCGACGGCAAACGCCGCTATCTCGATACCATGGCCGCGCTGATGAAGGCGTATTCCCTGTGTAATACGCTGGATGAAGTAGAGGGGTATAAAAACGAAATCGCCTTTTACGGTGCTATCAAGACGGCCTTTTTGAAGCACTCCACCGTGGATAAGAAGCGCAGCGACGAAAGCCGCAACTCCGCGCTGCGTCAGATCCTTGATAACGCCATTGTTGCAGACGGGGTCGATGACATATTCAGCACCGTGGGGCTGGAAAAGCCCAATATTGGCCTGCTGTCGGAAGAGTTCTTGGAAGAGGTGAAAGATCTCAAAGAGAAGAACCTTGCGGTTGATCTGCTAGAGCGGCTATTACGCGATGAAGTGAAAGCGCGGATGAAAAACGATGTGGTACAAGAGAAAAAGTACTCCGACCACATTATGTCAACGCTGCAAAAGTACCATAACCGCAGCATTGAAACCGCGCAGGTGATTGAAGAGCTGATCCGCTGGGCCAAAGAGATGCAAGCCGACGCCAGCATGATGGACGAGCTGGATCTTAATGTAGACGAAATCGCTTTCTATCGCGCACTGGTCGTGAACGAGTCATCGGTGCGTGAGCTAGGCAATGATACGCTCCGGAAATTAGCAATTGAGCTAACCCGCCAGTTACGAAAATCAGCAACGGTTGATTGGCAAAAGCGCGACAGCGTACGCGCACGTATGCGCAATATTGTCCGACGCTTACTCCGCCGCTGGAAGTATCCGCCCGATAAAGCCGAAGAAGCTACCAAGCTGGTATTGGAGCAAGCCGAGGCATTAGCAGACGGTTGGTATAGTTAACGGAAGAGAAACCGGCCAATATGCATTCCCACGCCGGAGCGTGGGAACGAGTGGTGCGTCGGCTTCCGTATGCATTCCCACGCAGGAGCGTGGGAATGAGTTAATCTGCTAACTGCGAAAACTTGATGATCTCGTGAGACTGTTCAAGGGTTTGCGCGAGGTGTTGGATATGGGCGGGGGGGATTTCGCAGCAGCCGCCGACCACGAGGGCACCGTCGGCGATCCATTGTTGTACGCGTTCGGTGTGCACTAGCGGAGAGAGATCTTCACGGGCCTCTAGCGCATCGGCTTTGCTGCCTTTGGCCATATCATCCACAGATTTAAAGGCATTGGCATAGCCACCCACGGTGTGATAGTTCCGTGCCATGTGTGGCATTGCAGTGGTCAATACGGCTGGATCACAGCAATTAAGCATCACCGCTGTGGGGGCGTAGTCGGCCACGGCGCGCATTGCCTCGTTGAGTGACTCGCCAGAGCGCAAGTTACCATCAGCCTCGAGACGAAATGCAACGCCATAAGGCTTACCTTGCTCGCGAGCGGCGGCACAGGCTGCGCGCGCTTCGAGTGTGTTGCTCATGGTTTCGATAAGAAAGACGTCCACGTCAGGCTGTAGGCGCGCAATATGAGCAAACTCCGCTTTCATGTCTTCAAAGCTACGCTGGGGCTGACCAAGATAGCTGCCGACTAGAGGGGGTAAGCAACCGGCAATATCAACGTCCTCGCCGGTTTCGTCGATAGCTTGTTGCAATGCAAAAAAGGCCTGCCGATAGATGGTGTCAATGCTATCGAGCAACCCCGCCTTCGCCAAGCGTGTTGGAGTGGCCGGATAGGTATTGAGAGTATGCGTTTTTGCGCCTGCCCGGATAAAGTCTTTGTGTACGTCTTTAACAATATCCGGATGCTCTAACATTACCGCCACCGACCAAAGCCGTGAGCTCACTTGTGGCGCTCGCTGATAAATTTCTTGCCCTAGGCCACCATCGAGTAATGCAATCGACGTCATGGTAACTTCAGCCTCCTTCGGCTTTTTATCCTTGATTTAGGATGAGATTACCATCTGTGTCGCTATTTCACACTCATCGCGTTACGCGACTTCTTCGCTGCCTTCAATCGCCAGATGTTCAAGTTTATCAATCACCGTCATACTGGCATTCTCCATCCCTGTTAGCGCCGCGATCATCTGCTCGGGTTGCTGTGCATGAAACGCTGCTACCGCCGCTTTCGCGTGAGTGTGTACTTGCTCATGAGGGGCGGCGATAGCTTTAAAACTTTGTAACTGGTCGAAGTACTGTCGTCCTTCGCCGCGGTCGTACCACTGCCCTAAGCGGCACTGGGTATGGTCGGTCACGTCATCGGCGTTCATGCTATCTTCACCGAGCACCACACGATAAATCGCAAACTTAAAACTGATATGGTCGAGTTTTGCCAGTTCACAAAAGGCACGCAATGCCGATGCTTTAATGGTGGTTCGACTGTGCTGCGCCTGCTCACTTTGCGTCGCCATCGCATCTGCCACCTGTTGGCCTTGCTCGCTATATTTGATCGCTTCACTGGCAAGCTGATCGGTTAGCGTACACGCATGCCCACTCCCGGCGCGAATCTTCTCCACCAGCTGAGTAATATCTTGCGTAGCAGTGGAGGTGCGTTCGGCGAGGTTACGGACTTCATCAGCCACCACGGCGAACCCCCTCCCTTGCTCGCCAGCTCGGGCTGCTTCAATCGCCGCATTCAGGGCCAACAGATTGGTTTGGTCAGCCACATCGCGAATCAAGTTCACAATGCCACTGACTTCCTGTGCGTGTTGGTCAAGAGCACGAATTGCTTCCGACGATTGCTGACATTGCGCGGATAATGACTGTACATGGCGAGCAAGATCATTGACTTGTTCGGCACATGACGCCGCCTGATGGCTCACCTCCGTCACACGCTCTTTTTCACCATTAATAGTTTCTGCCAGAGTCGCCAGCGAAGATTGGGTCGAGGTAATCGAATCACCAAAATGGCACAGGTTAGCGTCGATCGCTTTACCGGTTTGGCGTTTTTTCTGTACCACGGCCAGCTCCGATTCTAACGCCGCCTTTTCGCTGTGCAGCGCGTCTATCTGGGCATTGACTTGCTCCAGTTTTAGTTGTAATTCAGTACGTTTTTGTTGTTCTTGTTCGAGTTGACGACGAGATGTAAACACGCGAAGCCCTCCGAGTTGTTAATATACATATTGTACGCCTTATACATACGCATGTGCTTGTAATCGATTAAACTGTGATCCTCTCAACGCCAATGCGTTGATTTACACTGTAAACCCATAAAAAATCCCTTCATACTGGCGTTTCCATAGCGAATGAGCGAGACACTATGACCTTTTGGTTGCTTTTTAAACGTTGGATTATCAGCCACTTCGCCCATTTAAACGGGCGTATTCTCGGATTGGTCGTACTCGCCTACGGCATCATTGGCTGGCTGCTTTTACAATCGGCGGGTGAAACTGAGATGACTCAGTCACTCAGTCGCTACATCTATTACTTAGTGGTCACCGCCTCTACCGTGGGATATGGCGATTACTCACCCGCCACCGAGGCAGGACAGTGGATTACCGCCTTTTGGATCATTCCCGGTGGACTCGGTCTGTTTGCGGTGGTGATTGGGCATGTGACCAGTGCCTTGGTGGATTATTGGCGACGTGGATTACAAGGAAAACGGAGTCTTACTGTGAAAAATCATATTTTAGTTTTGGGGTGGAACGGTCAGCGTACCATTCAGTTAATCCGTTTATTGCAAAGCGGTATTCATGGCGAGCGCCCGATCGTGCTTTGTGTCCGTCCTGAAATGGAAAATCCGCTGCCTGGCGAGGTAGAGTTTGTGCGCGTGACCAGCTTTACTGATGCCGAAGGCATCGCGCGCGCCGGCATCGACAGCGCCGCGAGTATTATTATCGATAACCCAGAAGACGATATTACGCTTTCTGCGGCGCTGTTCTGCGCTCACAAAAACCCTTCCGCTCATTTACTCGCGTATTTTCAAGATGATGCACTCAGCCAAATATTGAAGCAGCACTATCCGCACGCTGAATGTGTGCCGTCTGTGTCGGTGGAAATGCTGGCAAAAGCGGCCGTTGATCCCGGTTCAAGCCAATTACATCACGAGCTATTGAGCACGGCTCAAGGGATGACCCAATACTGTGCCCGCTACCCCACCGATGCGAGTGCAACCGATGTCGGCACCTTGTTTAATCAATTAAAGCATGAGCATGATGCAACTTTAATTGGTCTCGACAAAGGCGATGGGATCACCCTGAACCCTCGCCTACACACTGAAGTGGCACCGGGCGATCGCATCTTTTATATCGCCGCCGAGCGTTTACCACATTGGTCTGCCGCCTAACGGACGCGTCCAACGCATCTTTGCTGTTTTCTTTTCGATGCCGCTGCCCCACTTGGGTTGCAGCGGATCGTTTCCATCTCGTCTCAGGGCAATTCCGCGACAGCATGCTCTGCTGGCGACAGACACAAATTATCAGGGTAAGCGTAAAAATGATGCACCGGCCCAGCACCTCTTCCGACCGTTAGCTGCTGACTATGCGCTAAGGCCTCCGTCAAATACTGCTTAGCCGCTCGCCCGGCCTCGATAGGCGTCATCCCTTGGGCATAAAACGAGGCGATTGCAGCAGACAGTGAACATCCGGTGCCATGGGTGTTGGTAGTTTCAATGCGGCGTGCGCGCAAGGTCTGACAGGTATCTCGGCTAATCCACATATCGACGCTCTGGGGCATCTGGTGTAAATGGCCCCCTTTGAGCATCACGTAAGGACAGCCTAGATGGCGAAGTGCCGGCACCAGCTCATGCATTTGCTCGATAGAGGTTGGCACAGGCCGACCGGTTAAGCGAGCGGCCTCCGGCAAGTTGGGAGTGAGCACCGTTGCTCGCGGAATAAGCTCTTCAATCAACGCCGTCATGGCCTGCTCGTCGAGCAAAGGGTCGCCGCTGGTCGCGACCATCACGGGATCTAAAATCACCGGCAAGTGTGGCGACCGTGCCAGCACGGCAGCGACTTCACGAATAATCGCTTGATTGGCCAGCATGCCGATTTTCACCGCACGCACCGGCATGTCGTATAACACTGCATCTAATTGGGCGCGCACAAAATCGGGCTCAACCGCCGAGACGGCGTCAACACCGCAGGTATTTTGCGCGGTTAGCGCGGTGATCACCGAGCACGCATAGCCACCGGTCGCTGAAATCGCTTTAATGTCAGCTTGAATGCCCGCGCCACCACCGCTGTCTGAGCCGGCAATGGTAAGAATAACAGGTGGAGATAGGTTCATATTGGCCCCTTAATCATCAGGGGCGGAAGGAGACAAAGTACGGCAGTATGCATCACTTTGTGCGCTGATCGTGTCAGTTCCCTCCGCCAGTGCTAACTGGATCAGGTTCTACGGGTCCTGCTTTCGCAGTCTCAGCAATTACTTGCTCCCCGACTAACTGTGTTCAGGATATGCATCCTACGGATAAAGCGCAAGCCTCATCTCTAATCCGATGATGACCACGGCTATCCAGACACGGGCGCACTGATAGCCGTCGCTGGGCATTCACATCCGGTTTGCAGAAGCTGTTCAAACTGTTCTGACCCCAGCGGTTTGGCATACAAGAAGCCTTGCGCTTGATCGCAGCCAATACGCTGCAAAATCTGTTGCTGGCCAACTTCTTCCACGCCTTCGGCCACCACACCGTGGCCGAACCCATGCGCTAGGTCGATCACGCTACCAACAAGGTGTTTGTCACTGGCGTTGGATGCAAGGTCTTGAATAAAGCTACGATCAAGCTTCACCCAATCCACAGGAAGCTGTTTCAAATAGCTCAATGAACTGTAGCCTGTGCCAAAATCATCAAGCGCAATATGCATCCCCGCATCACGGAGCTGTTGTAACTCTTTGAGCGCCACCGACATATGTCGAATTAACGCCGATTCAGTAACCTCAAGCTGAATGATTTGGGTGGGTACTTCCAGCGCTTGGCAGCGGGCAAGAATGCTGTCGGCAAAACCGTGGCGAAGTTGCTGGGAAGAGACATTGATGGCTAAGTGAAACGCCTCGGGCAAGGTGTATTGCTCTCGCCAACGGACCAGCGCGCGCAACGCCATAGAAAAAACTGCATCGCCGAGTTGGATCATATCGGCACTTCGCTCGGCAATGGGAATAAACTCGGCCGGGCTGATCGCTCCCAGTTGCGGATGACGCCAACGCAATAACGCCTCAGCGCCTACCATGGTGCCGGTATTGAGATCCCATTTGGGCTGAAAGACCAAAGACAACCCTCCTTGTTCAAGAGCCGGGCTAAGTCCATTGCGGATCATATGCTCACGTTGCGATTGCGCATCCAACTCTTGGCGATAATGACCCACTTCGGTGTCATCGGTCGGGATGGCTAGAATCGCTTGGCGAAAGAGTTGCTCCACATCGTGATGTTCCCCTTCCGCTTGGGCTATTCCCACATGGCAGTGCATCGACATCAAACGGCCATCAAGGGTGTGATGACCACTCAATAATCGACAAATCCGCTTGGCAAGTGCGTCAATGGCAGTGATATCTCCTTCCACTACCATCACCAAACGTGTGTTGTCCCAGACACCAATACGCCGACCTCTTGCGACCGAGCTACTAGCCAACAGCCCTGCAAGGTGCTTATACAGCGCTTCTGTCATTAAGTGGCCTTGATGCTGTGTTACCGCCTCCATCCCATCCAACGCTATCATAAACACGGTCACCATCCCCTTTGCGAGTTGACGTTCAGCCGCATCCACCAGCGCACGTCGATTGGGTAGATTGGTTAGAGGATCGGTTAAAGACAAGGTACGTAATGCCGCGGTTTGCTTATTCACTAACATTTGCAAACGTGCCGCTTGATCACGCTCTTTCAGGGTTTTGAATTGAAAATGAAGAATATTATGGATGCGCTGAAGCACTTCATGGTGATCAAACGGCTTGGTGAGATAATCAATGGCCCCACGACATAAGGCTTGGTTGCGCAGATTGTTATCACTATCGGCAGTGAGCACCATCACCGGGGGACAGTGCTCACCGAGCGTATTGTTCAACAGATCGAGTACATCCAGCCCCGAGCGTTGTGGCATACGCATATCAAGCAACACTAAATCGGGGACCGGGGAGAGGTAATCGGTCACAAGGCGTGGATCGTTAAGGCCTGTGATGTGTTGATAGCCAGATTGCAGCAACATAGCAGTCAACAAGTCGACATTCTCCGGTCGATCATCAATGATCAGGATCTGCGCTTGGGATTTTTCTCGTGTCATGCCCTGTCCTCCAAAAGTGTTTGCATCGCTCGGCCCAACCCCGTACCCGTTACTGGTGACGCCAACGTCACAATGCTATCGCTGTGCGATTGCATAGATTCGGAGTCCGGCACATTAACCACGATCATAGGCCGTTCCCCGAGTCGTAACTGAACCTGATCTGCCGTGTCATCAAGCACCGCATAGCTGACCATGAATAGCGAGGGCGGTGTGGTATGCGCCATCGCGGCTGCCAACGATAAATCATGGACACAGGTCAAGGTCAGTAACGGCCAGTCTTCGAACCAATCGGCCATCAGGCGTTGTTGTGCAACGTCTGGTTCAATAAAAAGCACTCGATGCGGCTGGGTAAGGGTGAATGGTGTGGATGAAGACGCTATCTCGGTCAACGACTGGCCACGGTAGGGAAAGGTGACGGCAAAACAGCTCCCTTTTCCAACTTCGCTGCTCACGGTGATCTCACCTTGCATTTGCGCAATCAATTGCTGTGTGACCGCAAGCCCCACGCCTGCCCCTTCAATATGGGTTTGCTCGGCCGCTAAGCGATTAAAAGGCTCGAATAACGCGCTAAGCTTATCCTGTTCAATGCCAATGCCTGTGTCCGTCACCGCGATCGTTATCGTTTCGGCTTGCTGACGGGTCGATACCGTGACACGTCCACCGGCATGGTTGTATTTAATCGCATTGCTAATGAGGTTGATCAGCACTTGCTTAAATCGGGTCACATCGACGTAAATATCGCCGTTAAGTGCGTCCGGTAGGGTATGGCGCAAACTCACCGTCTGGCGATGGGCAAGGGGCAACAGCGAATCGACAGCCTCGCAAATCATCGGACGCAAAGGTGCCCAGCTTGGATTGAGGGAAATTTTTCCCGCCTCGATTTTGGCAAGATCCAGCACATCGTTAATCAGGGCGAGTAAATGACGGCCACTTTGGTGTATTTGTGCCACGTATTGTTGCTGAGTGGCCTCTAACGCCGGCGAGGTCGCATTCATTAATAATTGTGCATAGCCAAGCACACAGTTAAGCGGGGTGCGTAATTCATGACTCATTGCAGAAAGAAAGTCACTTTTCGCTTGGTTCGCTCGCTCCGCGTCTTTCATGGCATTAAGAAGCGGGGTGGCATCGTACGCGACGGTAACAATGGCATATGGCTCACCCTCAAGGTGATGGATAAGGGTTTTCGCCAGCTTAAAGGTGCGGCCATCATTCAGAGTTACATCGGTATGCACGGGCTCGCCATTCATGGTCAGTTGATGATCCAGCGCGTTGAGTGTCTCTCGTCCTCCTTTGGGTAATAACTGGGCAAAGGCATCAGCTAACGCCTCCACATTATCGACCCCAACGGCCTGGACACACGCATGATTGGCCATGGTATATCGCCCGCCCAGTTCACGGACAAACACTGGATTAGCAATCGCATTGATGATGGTTTTCAGCTGGTTGCGCTCGTGTTTTACACTCGCTTGCGCCTGCGTGAGCGCGCTAAGATCAGACATGATGCCGATAAACTCACGCCGACTGTCTATCTGTACTTCACTGACCGCGAGGTGTACAGGGACGAGGTGCCCATCGACATGACGGGCCTTAACTCGCCGCCCAGTTCCAATCACTTTTGCTTCGCCACCGGTAAGGTATTGCATCAGATAATGCTGATGCTTACCTTCATGCTCTGGCGGCATCAAGCATTCCACATTGTTGCCCACCAGTTGCCGATGGTCATAGCCCAGCAATGTGCGGGTATAGGGATTGGCATCGATAATCACACCTGATTCATCAATCACCAAAATGGCAGCGGCTGCACTCGCCACGAGTGCTTGATAGTGGGCATCCGTGCCTGTCACTGCGCACTGTTTGTCGGTACGGCTTTTCTTAACGATTTGATTATCCATAACAAACCCTGATCATCGGCCAAAAAAAACGCCCCATGACGGGGCGTTTATCGAATGTTTGGTCACGACTGTCGATAGTTTTTCACCAAGGCATCGACCTTATTCAAGAACTGCGTTTTAAGGTTTTCGTGCTCATAATCCAGGTGATATGTATTGTGAAACCCCACCCGTAACTGTACGCCATTTCCGGCTAAATAAATGGTGTAGCCGTCATAATCTGAGAAGGCTTCAATACCATCTAGGCGATGTCCTTGTTCGGTTTTTTCTCCAAACTGAGTCACTATCTCGTAGGCGCGAAGTAGATATGCAGGATCTAGTTCGTTTTTCACGCTTCCCTCCTGACCGTTTATCGGAATGGCGCATCACCTCCCCGGCGCAAGGAGTGAGACGGCAAAGGCGACGCGATGACCGGATGCGATGGAACAGTGGTTGCTGGTCCCTGTTCGCGTGAATGCACCGGCTTTTCTATGATATTGGGCAGCGTCGCGAGTGTATCAAGGGTCAGATCGGGACGCGCTTTCTCTATCTCTGTTCCGTAATTATAGCCGTAAGTCACGCAAACAACAGGCGATCCGACCGACCTTGCGGCCTGAACATCATTCACCGCATCCCCAACAACCAATAGCTCCGTGGGCGCAACGCGCAAAATCGCCGCGGCCTCATAAATGGCATCGGGACCCGATTGCAAGGCAGCAATCGCATCAGCGCCTACAATCCGCGTGAAAAAGTGACTCACGCCGAGTGCTTTTAACAAACTATTGGCGTGAACAGTTTGCATGTGCGTGGTACAGATCATGGGCAGCTGTCTGCGTGCCAGTCCTTTCAAGCACTCGAGAACGCCCGGATAGAGTCGTGTTTTTGGCGGTTTTTTGCCCAGATAAGAGGACAAGAAAAGCGTGCGCGCCTGATTCAAGACCGCATCTGACACGCGGCCATTGATCTGGCGTGTTAACACCCGGTGGATCAACAAGTCTGCGCCATCACCGATCCAGTCTTTGATCGTATTCGGATCTTCAGGTGGTAGATCGAGCCCTTTCAACATGCCCGATATCGCGTCAACAAGGTCGTCAAATGGGTCCGCTAAGGTCCCATCTAGATCGAAACATACCGCAGAGACATTCTCCAACTTTTTCATGGAACTCCCCCACAATCAATGTGTTATTACTCGGCAGGAACAGAGGTGTTGTCGAGAGTGTGTCATCCATCGACTCACTAGAAGTTAGCAGAGAAGGTCGTGATCCCCTATCGAAAGATCAGGCATAATGTATCGAATCTGCGCGAGAAGAATGAATAATCAACCACCCTTTTCAAAAGTTCGTTTCCTAATCAAGCCACTAACCAATGAGTGATTCACATCACATTTTTGCGTTGTTGCGTCCAGTGATACCGACCTGATGACTGTATAAAAAATACGTCATATTTTTGACGAAGCCGATCGCCGTCAGCACCCAGTGTTCAAACAAGCGTTCACGGAAATGACACAAAATGCCATCAAAACTGTCATCGAGGCACCTTACCCTTATCGCCTCATTGGTTGTCATACGTTGTTTTCTTGATTATGCGCTTTTTGCGATCACAGCCTATTTGGCGATTCGGCGTGGTTATTGCGCTGGCGGGGTTATCCAGTTGGCTGGTTTACACGCTAGACATACAGCGTCAACACGGTTTGTTCTCGGTACAAGTTGAAAAACAGCGTCATGTGCTCAGCAAAGCCTTTTCACATATTTATCAGCTACAACTTTCTGCGCAACTCTTTTTACAGCAAGAAGCTGGCCCTTCCCAAGCGGCATTTCACCGATTCATTGATACCCATACCCGAGATAATGCTGGGATTGATAGTGTGATGTGGTTGCCTCGCGTGAACCGTGCTGAGCTCAGTGATGTTTTTGCCCAACGTCATCCGGTTCAGCCTTATCCGCCATTAAGCCGCAAAGTGTGCCAATGGGTAATGCGTAACGACACCTTCCCCGCACTTTATGTGTCGCCTAAAGCAAAAGAAAATGGCTATCTGGGTTGGCGTGCCGATGCCCAATGTGACAACACTGTGACCATGGAGCGTGCCTATTTCAAACGCCAACCAGAGGCTATGCTCATCAGTGATCAGCATGGGTACGGTGTGCGCTGGTTTGCCGCGATTACCGAACCTGATGGTCAGTTGCGGGGCTATCTTGCGACCACCTTGTATTTCAACTCCTTTTTCCCGGCACTTTGGCAAGGCGACACCCCAGCTCCAGCAATGGCAATGACAGCCAAGGAAGCGTTTGGGCATCAGCAGCTTTTTTCCACCCATTCACCCGCGCAGCTGCGCATCTGGCAAAATCAACGCGCAGATACCGATCTTATTGACATTCCCGGTAGCGAAGAGGGGCTGGTGGTTCAGTTCTTTGATATTCAATCTCGAAGTGCTGCAAGTCGCTATGCCGTTTTAGTCGGCATTTTGGTGCTTGCGTTGGGGCTATCTATTTTGGCGAGTTTCTGGTCCTATGCGAACCGACTCACGCTGGCACAGGCACTAGTAACCAATCAAACACGCCAGCTGTATCATCAAGCTCGGCACGATAGTTTAACTGGGCTGTCCAATCGTGCGGCGCTCGATAGCATACTGGAACGTATGCTGGCGATGTTGAAAGCCCAACGCGCGACAAGCTTTACGTTATTGTTTATCGACCTCGATCGTTTTAAGGCCGTTAATGACTCCCTCGGGCATGTGGTCGGCGATACCTTACTTAGACGTGTCGCGTCGCGATTAACCCGTTACATCCCCGATGAGCGTATCTTTCGCTTTGGTGGCGACGAGTTTATTGTCTTGCTCGAGCAAGATTGTGCATTGGCATTGGCACAAACCAAAGCCAAACAGTTGCTTCGCGCATTGAGTCAGCCTTATTCCGTTGACGAGCATGTTCTCAATATCAGTGCCAGTATCGGCATCGCGACAGTGAATAACGCCAATGCCTCGTTGCTTGATATTATTCAGCAAGCCGATATTGCCATGTATCACGCCAAGCTTACGCGAGAGCGTCTCGCGATATTTCAACCTGCGATGCTGGCCAAAGTACAACACCGCTTTATTGTCGAGCAAGATCTTAAAAAGGCCCTCGTCGAACATCAGTTCACGCTTGCTTATCAGCCTATTTTCGATGGAAAAAATGAAACACTTAGCCACGCCGAGGCGCTATTAAGATGGCACCATCCAACCCTCGGGACCATCTCGCCCGCTGAGTTTATTCCTATCGCAGAGGAAACCGGCTACATCATCGAATTGGGCGAATGGGTATTGGAGCAAGTCGCGCTTAAACTTGATAACTGGAGTGAGCGCTTGCCTACCGATCAGTGCCCAACAATTACGGTTAATGTTTCCGCTAAGCAATGCCAAGCAAGCTCCTTTGCGGATGACATTGCGGACTTGCTCACACGCCATCGATTTGCACCTCAGTGCTTAGCTTTAGAAATGACAGAAACCGCCTTGCTGGAACACTCCGAGTGTGTCGCGACAAACCTCCATCGTCTCCATCAATTGGGTGTGAAGCTCTATCTGGATGATTTTGGTACGGGCTACTCGTCGTTATCGTTATTGCGCCAATATCCGTTCAGTGTGGTGAAGATGGACCGCAGCTTTATCATGGATATCGATCAGCCGACCGGCAAAGCAGCCCCTTTGTGTCGTGGGATTATTGCCATGGCCCATGCGCTTGATTTGCGTGTCGTCGCAGAAGGGGTCGAAACACGGCAACAACTTGCTTGGCTACGTGATCATCAATGCGATTACTTGCAAGGCTATGTGTTATCACGCCCGCTTGAGAGTCACGTCATCGACAAACAGGTGATGCCAGCATCATACCAGCGTATGATGCTTGTGCATGGTTGATGCTGCAGCAAGCGGCGCGGGTTGGGCGTCTAAAGAGACACTATTGATCCCAGGCTGGGTAGAGGCGTGATGTAACCCATACCACTCTTCGCGAAGCACACCGAAACGTAACGCATCATAGTACTCACCTTGAAAGAAGCGCACCGAACGCAACCGGCCTTCTTCTTTCATGCCTAACGCCTTCGCGCAGCGCATCATGCCCGGATTCCCTGACCAAGTAGTCAGCCCTATCCGGTTAAGCGTTTGGCAGCGAAATAACTCATCCACCCACAAGGTCAACGCGCGGCGGCCGATTCCCTTACCCCAATCGGCGGGGTCAAAAATAGTGATCCCCACTTCAAGCCAGCGTGTGCGTTTGTCTTCCCAGTAGAAGGTCACATAGCCCACAGGACGTTCATCCACACAAATGACTTTGGCGCTGTCGCCAACAATAAAACGTCGGAACAGGCCAAACCGAAAGGACCAAAATGAGACAGGTTCGAGGGGAATATAAGGCGCGTCAAACTGCTTCCACGCGCGAGAGTGGTAAATCTGACGCCAGAAATAGGCCGCTTCACGACGAAACGCGGGTCGAATCGTTACCCGCGGCGTCTCCATTTCCTTCACTTCCATGTTCGTAACGATTTCTCCTTGGGTTCACTACCAAATAATCGGTGATGAGGCCGATGACTTCACGCGGCCTTGCGCAGGCGTCACCCATAAAGGCATCCAATCTAACTCAATTAACCACCACATCGCTCACCTCCTATCAACACCCTAGGTTGATACTACGCTCATTTATCAAGTGTAGACGGTTGTCAGCGTGTTGGATGGGTAGATCGTTGCGATAATCCAACGCCGATAAGCACCAAACTGCCACCAATGAGGTGATAGTGCGTTAATACTTCATCAAGCCATATCATGGCAATGCCTGCGGTGAGTACGGGTAATAAGTTCATGTACATCGCGGTACGGCTAGCGCCATTGAGCGCGATCGCATTAAGCCACAATGCAGGCGCTAATACCGACGCGCCGACGGCCGCAAAGCCCACCAAGGGATACGCGTCGGGAACAATATCAGCACTGGGCGCGGCATAAAGCACAGGCAAGAGCATCAATACTGCAAACAATGCTTGTACATACACAGAAACCCAATTGGACACCGACATCGGCCAGCGTTTGAGTAATACACAATACAAGGCATAAGCAGACGCGCAAATCAACATGAGTCCGTCACCGACAGTGACACCGCTTTCAAGCAGCGCCAAGGGCTGACCTTGGGTGAGCATATACCCAAGCCCCGAGAAGGACAATATCGCGCCAGCGATTGCGATACGTGTTAGAGGTTGGTTCAAAAACCATACGCTAAATAGCAAACTGAGCATCGGGACCAACGACATAATTAACGCCATATTGGTGGCGGTAGTCGTTTGTGCTGCGAAATAGGCGACCGATTGGTTGATCACCATGCCCAGTGACGCCAACACCGCTAGGCGAGGTGCTAATTTAAACACCGCACGTCGTTGTCGCCATAAAGTCGGCAGGCAAAAGGGGGTAAGCACTAAAATCGCAAAGAACCATCGATAGAAAGCCATGGCGCCGGGAGCAATCACCACCACCGCCATCTTGTTGACGATGGTATTCATCGCCCAAATCGACACTGCCGCAAAGGGCAAGAAAACAGGCATAGTTCTCCCAAACAACAAAAATCAATGAAGCAAAAGCAGGCAGTTTACACTGTAAACTCACCAATGAAACGCCTAATTTACTGGGCTTTTATGCTAGGAGGTGTTGTTCAGACAAAGAAAAAGCGGGCAAGGGCCCGCTGGCGAGAGAAGTGCCAAAGGATGTCGACGAGGACATCAAATAGGACAAAGGTATCTATCGAGATTGAGTATATCGTCCTTACTTTGGCAATTGTCAGCGCTTGGTTAACTTACTGCTAATCCTTATTGACATGATAAACGGTAAGGTCAACGCCCTGAGGCGATCTCATCAAGCACGCTTAATACTTGCCCATCTAAATGGCCTTCATACACGCGCTGACAGACTTTACGACGTACGGCTAAGCCAGAGATCAGTCGCTCGATGGAAAGATGACGCTCTTGCTGCTGTTGGTTATAAAACTCAATGGTACGGCTTAGCGTCTCGTACGGCACCACATTATCACCTACCATCAGCCAATCCAGCTTTTCTAAATAGCCTTGGCATTCTTCCGTGATCACAGACGCTGGATGCCCCGTCATTGCGGATAACGCCGTGATACTGCGTTGTAGGGCTTCTTCCGAGGTATATTTCGACAACACGATCGTAAGCTCATCCGCGTTCACTTCAACCAAATGCTTGCGTAACTTTACACGCCGCCCTAACCGACCGCTGGACTTTTCTTTGCGCTGAATGGGTTCAAACTCCCCATCAATGATCCCGGAAAGCTGATCAAGGTCTTGTTTGGGTAAAATCTCATTACGCAGCGGGTTCGGCATGGTCGGCGCTAGCGATCGTTTACCTTCGTTATACATCTTGGCCCGTGAATAGCGGATCACTTCATCCACATTGCACTTAATATCCATCCGGTAGTCAGGATACTTTTTATCATCCTCGCGAGTAAGGGTCAGATGATACCCCCACAGATTCACCGCAAACACATCATCCGTCACCTTCCCATCAGCCAGCTTTTTAAGCTCTCGAATGAGATCGCTCGAAAAACGGCGCCATTCGATGTTTCTCGCCATTTTCTGGTTTAGCTCGCTCAGCAACAAGGAATCTTCTAAACGACGCGACAGACGGCTTCTGAAGAGCGAATACAGCTGGAAGACCAAGGTATGCTGACGCAAGATCTCGGGGGGGAACAAGAAGAAATAGTCTCTTGTCATCAACTCTTCGAAGAACGACGGTTCCCACACCAAAATATATAGGTTCGGTTTGATTTTTACTTCACCATCCTCCCCTTCTTTTGGAGCTTCTTCTGACGCTGTGATGGTGCGAGCCAAGAACCGAAATCGGTCACTTTTAAACCCTTCCGGCATGTTTTCGCTCAACCAACGTCCCGTCAGCTCGTGCAACTGAAAGTCGGTGAATTCAATCCGATCGATACTTTCACGGATAGCATCTCGCGCTGGACCACTGTCTTTCTTACCACGCAGCTGCAGGATGTCCGTAATATAAATTGGCGTCTTATTGCCAATGGTTTGGGTCTGCAGTTCATAACTGGGCAGATGATGATCATGGTATTGCACTGTCAGTGTAAATAGCGCGAACAAGGTCATCAGATCGTCCACCGTCATGATAGACTTCGCTGAGCGTGTCTCGATGATCGCTTTGGTGCCACTGATCGCCACCATCGACTTTTGGTAACTTTTTTTCGTTCGCGGCGGTGCCAATGCTTGGTCAATGATCCCAGCCCAACTGGTCGGCGATACCAAGATCTGATCTTTCTCATCCGGCATGGTGGGAGGCGTGCCTAGCCCATGCTCACTGAGCAGTTGGCGATTCACTTGATTTTGTGCCAATGCTTTCGAGCGTTTTTGTTTGACCACATCACGGCTTTTCTCTGTCATTAATCCCGCACTGCCAAGGGTTGAGATTAAACGACTAGGATTGACGAAGCGGTGAAGCATGGTTTTGCCTGCTAAGCCTTCCTCGAACCGCACCGGTTGTTGGACGAATAACCCTAGGCTGACAGCCGCTCGCAGTCGTTGCTGAATCGCGGCACGGGTGAGTTGGCCTTCAGTGGCATCGACCAATTCTGTGGTTGATACATAGCCATCTCGGGAGGAAAAACCACGGACTGAAATCAGGTTCAGTAACTCAAGAATACTTTTGGTTACCCCTTTAAAATGCTCATATTGAGCAAGCCAGTCAACAAGTTGAGCGTGCACTTCAAAAAGATGCCCGTCTTTGTGCGATCGTGGGGCTTTAATCAGTATTTTTTCTGGTTTGGTGCTGCTCATGTGCAGTTCGTTCCTTTCCCGATAGCTTGCTCATTGAAGAGCGAGAATAGTCAAATAAGCAAAGACCGTAAATTGACCATACTTCCAGGTAAATCCTAATAAAAAAAAATCATAAAAGAAAGATCTTTTTTATTGGCGCTTTTAACTGATCTTTATGATTTAACTGATCTAATTTGATGATCTGATCTACTGATCCATGAGGCGGTTTTTCTTTAAGTGTTTGTTTATTAGAGTTTTATTTTTTGACACCCTCGAAAGCATGATCAACACAAGGTCGGAGGCATGATCAACATACGTCTCCAACGATGATCATGTAATGGCCGTATCAATGATCATCAATGGCGCGAAGCGATGATCATCAATCGATTGAAACTATGATCATGGCCCACACACACTTTATCCACAGGCAAGTATTACCTTGTGTGATTATCCTAGCCAAAATACGTGGGATAGCGGCTGTTTATGGTATGGAACTATGATCAAGCTAGCGTCATTTCCAGCTTTTACGGTCAATATTGGTGAGATTGTCACCAGACGAGGAGGGATAGGGAGCGTTTGGCCTTAAAATTGAAATGACATTCACAGTAGATTAGCGAGGCTGAGATATGTGTCCGACTTGCGGAACAATGATCATGATGGCGATCGTGCTGTTGGATCGTAGACGTAGCGATGACTGTGAGCCTACTGTAGCCGCGGAATGGTGATACGATCCTTTGCGATCCCTTGCTGTATCTGACATTCACCGTATTTTAGCCATCTAGCTTCATCGTTCCGGTTAGAATAGGGAAGAGTCCGTTTGTTGTGGTTCACTTGATCATTTTTCCGTGTTCAGCGGTGTTGTTGAGCGTCCATTTGCCGACAAATTCAACGGATATGTCACTTGATCATCGTTCCTTAACAGGGACACTGATAGCGCAAGCATGATCAAGGTTACTACGCTTTACATCGCATCTACCTTGATCATGTTTTCGGGAAAAATGATCAAAAGCCATGTTAAAGGCTATTGGGGGCATCAAACGAAGTAGAAAAGTGAATCGTGCAGTTTCGTCAGACAGACAATTAAGATTGAAATGACACTATCCGTAATTTGTCCATCATGAAATAAGCTTCCGTGAAATGTTTCCGTTTACATTGTAAATAAGTGACAGTGTGACATTTTAAATATTTGGCGCTTTTCCTACACGAGTAGGCTGATTCTGGCGGCCAAAACTGCCCTTATATTCGCTGGAATAACAATTGTGAGCAGGATCTTTATTTGATTGCTATCTGTTCAGCTTTTTATTGTATTTACTTCTTAGTGCTGTACAATCGCCAATTATTCCTCATGATGGCGAAAAGAAGATGGATAGGGAAAAGACGATTGAAAACCTTCGCAATATCGCTGCGCAGACGAAACAAGTTCAGTCTGATCGCGTCGAAATTGTGATGGAAGAGCGACATGATCAGTTGTTTCCACCAATGTCAAAAGCGTTGATGGAAACCCGATCTGGCTTAACCCGTCGTAAGCTAGATGAAGCAATTTCTCGTATGGAGCAGCAAGGGCATCAGTTCACCAAGAACAATGCAAACCACTACTCGATTACCTTAGATGAAGCTCATAAAATCATGGACGCGGCCAATGTCCCTTCTTTTCATGAGCGTAAGGGAAAAGCCCATAAGCCGTGGGTGATTAACATCCAGAACCAGAAAGGCGGAACGGGTAAATCAATGAGTGCGGTGCACCTCGCGGCCTGTATGGCATTAAACTTGGAAAAGCGCTATCGCATTTGTTTAATTGACCTAGATCCCCAAGGGTCGTTGCGTCTGTTCCTTAATCCACAAATCAGCCTGACGGAACAGGAAGGGATTTATTCGGCGGTCGATGTCATGCTGGATAATACCCCCCAAGCGGCAGATAAAGACTTTATGATGCGTAATGTCTTGCTGCCGACGCAATATCCAAACTTAAAAACCATGGCTGCGTTTCCTGAAGATGCCATGTTCAACGCAGAAGCTTGGCAAGCATTGGCAAGTAGTCAGTCGCTCGATGTCGTCGAATTGCTCAAAGAGAAGGTTATTGACCCTATCAGTGATGAGTTCGACGTGATCATGATTGATACGGGTCCGCACATCGATCCCCTCGTTTGGAATGCGATGTATGCGTCGAATGCGTTGGTGATCCCGTGTGCCGCCAAGCGTTTAGATTGGGCATCAACGGTAAACTTTTTCCAGCACTTACCTCAAGTGTATGAAATGTTCCCTGAAGATTGGCATGGTCTCGAGTTTGTGCGCTTGATGCCAACTATGTTTGAAGATGACAATAAAAAGCAAATTTCAGTGTTGACTGAAATGAACTACCTTTTGGGTGACCAAGTGATGATGGCGACGATTCCACGAAGCCGCGCGTTTGAGACCTGTGCAGATACGTATAGCACTGTTTTTGATTTGACCTCGCAAGACTTTGAGGGAGGTAAGAAGACGCTATCAACTGCGCAAGAAGCGGTGCACCGTGTTGGGCTTGAGCTTGAGCGTGTGCTACATAGTCACTGGGCATTGCTCAATCAGGAGTGATAAAGAAGAATGGCGATTAAAACTTCCGATTTGAATGCACGTTTGTTTGCTAAGGCCGATAAGCGACGCGCAACCACCACGCAAGAAGCGCAAAAAGCGGCTAGCGAAAAAGCAGCGGTGATTGAGCTGGCCGTGGCCGGCGAACATACTGTTGAATTTGAGTTAATTAAAGTACCGGCGGCAGATATCGCCGAGAAAACCACGGTATTTGATAAAAACGCCCGAGAGCAGTCGTTTCTTAATGAGCTCGCGCTATCAGATATTCTCACCACGCTCAAAGACCGCGGTCAGCAATACCCCGCGGTGGGACGTTGGTTAGATGATGGACGCATTGAGGTATTGGACGGTAGCCGCCGTCGCATGTCGTGCTTGATTGCAGAGCAAGACTTCCTCGTTTATGTCGCGAAAGGTATCAGTACGCGTCATGCAAAATTTCTCTCCGATGTTGCCAATGCGCATAAGCCTCTGTCGCTCTACGAACGAGGTAAAGAGATGCAAGCTATGTTGGATAGTGGCGAAGTGGCTGATCAAAAAGCGCTGGCAACCGTCTGTCAGTGCAGTGAAGCATTGGTCAGTGGTGCGTTGAAAGCCGCTGCCCTACCCTTACCATTACTGCAAGCCTATCCGAGTGTCGCCGAACTTGGCCGTCCGACCATAGTGAAGTTACATCGCTTGTTCTTTGGCTTAGACAACAGTCAACAGCAGGCACTATTGGATAAACTGGGAAATACCCCGTTGTGGCAACAAGTGGATGCGCAGGGCGTGACGCGTATTACCCGAGAAGTAACCTTGCATATTGAGCAATTCAAGGATGAGTTAGTTGCGCCAAAAGCGAAGCAAAAAGAGCAATCAACGACCTTAGTGGAAGGCCGTGCGGCGTATCGACGCAAAGGCAGTAGTTTAAGCATCAACCTTAAAAAGATTGATGATCAGCAAGCCGAACGTATTCTTGCATTGATTAAAGAGCAGCTCGATAACGCATAAGCCTGGACCTCACGATTGAATATCGGCACGCATTGCGTGCCGTTTTTTTTGCTTTCAGTTATGATCAGCCTATTGTTTGCTACTCGATTAGGCACTTCATGTCGGCCACTTCTCTGTTGTCCCAGTTTTTCTCTCAACTCATTGAAACAGCCCAAGCCCGCTCGCATCGTCAACTGGTGGTCTCAGAGCGGTCGGTGGCTGAGATTCTCTTAGCGTTAGGAGAAGCGTCAGTGCGTCGCGTAGGAAGTCAGGATCTCCCAGATGCCATCAGCTGGCGGCAAACCAAACAATGGTTGGGGCAAGAGTGTGGCCACCTGTTGGTAGACGTTGATGATAAATTTAATAGCGAGGCTTTCTGTGCCATCAGTGGTTGCTGTCGAGCCGGCTCACTGATCATCTTGCAGGTGGCTGACGATGTGGCGACGTTACCGTTATCGGTCAGAAGAATGCTTCGGCTTTTGCAAAATACGGACAGTGTGGCTTGGATTTCACATCAAGGCTGGCGGGCGCCCACCCTTCCGTCTTTATCCGACGTATCTCATCTCGTTTCACAACAGGATGCAATTAACGGATTAAAAAAGGTAGTGACTGGGCATCGTCGTCGCCCCTTATTGCTGACCGCGGATCGCGGGCGTGGCAAATCCGCGGCGATGGGAATGGCGGCAGCGCAGTTAGCCTTACAAGCGCCAAGACAGATTGTGGTGACATCGCCAACCCCCGCTAATGCCACTACCTTGTTTGCCCATGCCAAACAGCAGCTGGGTACAACGGATGTGAATGGGCTCGATGTTGGTGTTGAAGGTAGTCGTATTCGCTTTGTCGCGCCAGATGCGTTGCTGCGAGAATGCCCCGACGCCGATCTTCTTCTCGTTGATGAGGCGGCAGCTATTCCACTGCCAATGCTTAGTCAGATCCTTCGTCAGTATAGCCGTGTCGCCATCGCCAGTACCGAGCATGGTTATGAAGGAACGGGTCGCGCCTTTACGCTTAGATTACGCGCGCTCCTCGATGAAGAACAGCCACAGTGGCGCTCTCTCACCCTAACCGAACCCATGCGTTGGGCCGAAGGCGATCCGGTAGAGACCTGTCTGAATCAGCTTTTCCTACTCAATGTAGCTCACGATGTGATACCACCAAAGGTAGAACCGTGTGCGGATAGCGCTGTGCAGTTTAAAACGCTCAGCGCTGAACATTTATTCCATCATGAACAAGAGTTGGTCACGCTATTTTCTTTGTTGATGACGGCCCATTATCAAACATCGCCCAATGATTTAGCCTTGTTGCTTGATGATGATAGTTTGCATATCGTCGTTGCCAAGCAAGGTGAACATACGATTGGCGTTGTGGTGGTGGCGGAAGAAGGAGGCTTTTCAACTCCGTTAAGTGAGGCAGTGATTGCAGGCACTCGCCGTATTCGCGGGCACTTACTGGCACAATCATTGGCGACTCACCTTGGAGACAAGAAGGTATTAGAGAACAAGCTATGGCGTATTCAGCGCATTGCGGTCGCTCCTGAATGGCGTCGGCACGGTGTAGCAAGTGGACTACTGACGCATCTTCAACAGCAAGCCGCGAAAGAAAATATAACCTGTATAGGCACCAGTTTTGGGGCGACAAAGGCCCTTATTCACTTTTGGCAGAAGCAGGGTTTTGAACCGGTCAAACTTGGCATGAAGCGCGACCAGGCTAGCGGATGTTACTCATTGCAGTTAATTAGGCCGGTAAAGACGATGACATGGATGAAAGAAGCCGTGACGCTTTTTCAGCAAAGCTTGCCCCTTTTATTGATGAGCGCACACCAGAATTTGGAGCCGAATATTGCGGCGACACTAGTCGCATTCATGCCCGCTCGTCCGCTAACCAACGCGGAGGCTCGTCAAGTGCAGGGGTATGCGGCCGGCGGTGTTGCCACTGAAGCGGCGATTGGGAGTTTGCACGCCTGGACTCGGTGGACATTTCAGTCAACGTCGCCTGTCGAGTGGGATTGGCGCGAGGCGCTATTAACCAGTAAAGTCCTACAAGGCCTTTCTTGGCAAACTGTCTGTGCTCGGTTTAATCTGTCAGGTAAGAAGGCGGCAGAGAAAGCCCTGCGTGATTACGTGGCTTTTCGATTGGATAATTAGCCCCTATTTACAGTGTAAATTTGACTTCATACCGCTGCCCCTATTTACACTGTAAATCATTGCCAAATCGCTACTCCTAGGCTTATTTTTATGGTGACAGAGATTTCTTCGCGCTAAATGGCACCCATTCTGACCGGAATGAGTGATATGCAATAAGGCGTATGCACCTCACCGCATCCTCACACTTTTTTATGATAAACGCTTACTACCTCACGCTTTTAGACGTGACCCCACTTCCATGTGTGCCAAAAGCCCTATAATTTATTATTAATGAGACAATTGCGCGCGGCTGCGTTTAATGTCAGCTAGTTTATAAGAAGCTACCTGAAAGATGTCGCCTCGATGAAGGTTTAAACCAATGACGAGGATTGTTTCGCGTTGACGATATCGTTTCCAAAAGGACTTAATAGGCAGGGACCAAGATGCTAGACGAAATCCTACGTATATCGCAGGATGGACAACGAGTATATCTATCAATAGGCGGGCGTCATCCAGATGATGAGCCGATTGATAAACATCAAATCAAAGACTGGTTGGTTGCCAACCAGGTCGGTAGTTTCTTTTGCTTTGACGATACGATTCAATCAGCGCTCGCAAAACTCAATGACAGCACAGAGCACGATGAGTCTGAAGAAATCATTATCGCAGAAAGTCGTGATGCGACAGTCGAAGCACGTATTGCTGACGATAAAATGACAGCCTATCTGGTCGTGAATGGTGCCTGTGGGGGGAACGGTCTTAAAGCAAATGACATACTTTCCACGTTGCGTGAAGCCAACATTGTGCGTGGTATTAAAAAACCTACCTTACAAAAACTCCTCTCAGCTTCCGGCCGCTTAAAGCCGGGTGAATATCTAGATGTCCCGGTTGCGTTTGGTCGTCAGCCAGTGCCCGGTGAAGATGCCCATATCGTTTATTTAATTGAAGATCCCGCCGATCGCGTTCGTCGACCAAGAGAGCGTGATGACGGGCGAGTCGACATGCGTGATCTCGGTGAGATGGTGATGGTGAAAAATGGTCAGCCGCTCGCCAAGCTGGTGCCTGAAACCGCCGGTTACGAAGGCTTCACCGTGACGGGGTCAGTATTACCGACCACTCCGGGCAAACCCATGACGCTTAATGCGCATGATGGTAGTGAATTTAGTAATAAAGACCCTAATATCTTGGTGGCAACCATGGCAGGTATCCCGCGTTTATTGGATGACGGTGTTGCGGTGGATGATGCCTTGAGTTTGGACGCGGTCGATGTGGGGACAGGGCACGTTAATTTTGAAGGGAGTGTGGTGATTAAAGGCGACGTCGAAGTTGGAATGAAAGTAACCGCAACCGGCACGGTTACCGTCGGTGGTGTGGTTGAGTCATGCACCATTACGGCAGGCGGAGACATTATCGTACAAAATGGCATTATCGGCCGCCAAGTCGCCTCTGACTCAGAAATCAATTGTACTCTCGTGGCTGAAGGCAACATCGTTGCTAAGTTTGCGCAGTATGCCACCTTGTGTGCCAACCATAATCTCGAACTCACGCTGCATGCGATGCACTGCCAAACCCATGTGGGGAAATCTCTGATAATTGCCGATGCCACCAAACGAAAAGGGACACTTGCAGGGGGTAAACACGAAGTGGGTGAAAAAGTTGAGGCGGTGATCATCGGGGCGAGTGCAGGGGCACACACATATATTCATTGCTTCTCACGCTTGGCGTTATTGAAACGTGAAGTGGTCGATCTCAATAAACAATGGGAAGAGAAAAAAGCGCAACTTAACCGCATCAAAGCCGCAGAAGCCAAGCTTGAAGCCTTACCGGCTCACAAGCGTGATGCGGCGATGGTAGAGCGTATTACTACCACGCGCGATCATCTTTTTGAAGAAATAGACAGCATTGAGTATGAGATTGAAGTAACGGATGCACAAATTGCGGCGGGCTACCGAGAGGCAACAATTGTCGCGACCAAGTCTCTTCTGAGTCGCGTGCATTGCACTATTGGGGAAGAAAAGCATTCTGTCGACTCTGAGCACGGTCCTTCTATTTTGATGTATGAGAATACAAAAATTCAGCTTAAACCTTATCAAGCGAAAGCTTAATCGCGAGTTTACACTGTAAACTGGTTAACTCACCTTCCTTATTTTCCCTTCTTTTAATGCTTGTAAAACGGCCTTCTTGGGCCCATCAGCAACCACGCATCCTTGTTCCATCACAATGATGCGATCAACCACATCGAGCATACCGGTTTTATGGGTGTTCAGGATCAGTGTCTCCTCTCGGCGAAGATCTTTGAGCTGGGTCTTAATGAACTGCTCGGTGCGGTTATCCATCTGACTGGTGGGTTCATCCAAAATAATCACGGGTGGTCGGCCTAACAGCGCGCGTGCGAGCGCGACAGCTTGTCGCTGCCCCCCTGACAACAATGCTCCACCTTCACCCACTTGACGCTCTAAACCGGCTGAATCGTATTGGGTGAATGCGAGGACTCCCGCTCGTGTCGCTGCATCCATAATATCGATATCGTCGGCAAGTGACTGCCCAAGAGTAATATTGTCACGAATCGAACCAAAAAAGAGGGTTGGTTCTTGAGGCACAAAACCGACGTTACGACGTACATCAATGTAATGGAGCTGGGAAATGTCGGTATCGTCAAAAGCAACTGATCCTGACGTTGGTTGATAGAGCCCCACCAACAAGCGTGCGATGGTTGTTTTCCCAGAGCCCACTCGGCCGATGATTGCGACTTTTTCTCCAGGGTAAATGGTAAACGAGACGCGACGCAGTGCTTGAGAGGTGGCGTTGGGGTAGTGGAAGTCAACGTTATCAAGCTCGACTTTACCACGCATCATCGGACGATGAATGTAGCGTTTTCCCTCCACTTGCTCTGTGGGAAGGGCCATGAGCTGTTCGATAATATCTAGTGCGGATTTAGCTTGGTGATAGCGCGTTGACAATAAAGACAGCTGAACCAAGGGGCCGACTGCGCGAGAGCTTAGCATGCTGGCTGCTATCAGTCCGCCCATGGTCAAGGCGCCTTCCGCGATTTGATAGACACCAAACACTATCATACTGACTACGACAAACTGTTGGACAAAGCTTGCAGAGTTGTGGACGGAATCGGTCAAGCGCCGAGTTTTGATGCTCCAATTCGCCATGTGTGCCACGGCCTCTTCCCAGCGATATTGGAATTGGCTTTCAGCACCAAAAATTTTAATCGTTTCTAGACCGACGAGGCTTTCAATCAGGTTGGCATTCTTTTGGGAAGATAAACGTGTGCCTTCTTCAATTGTGCGCCGTAGCGGTTTTTGAATCAGCATGGCGTGGATAATAAGCAAGGAGACCGCAATCAAGGGCACAATCACCAGAGGACCAGCCACCAGCCAGATGACGAAGAGAAAAATCAACGCAAAGGGGAGGTCAATGAGCGTTGAAATCGAGGCTGAGGTAAAGAATTCGCGGATAGACTCAAACTCTTGCATATGTCGCGCAAACGCACCTACGGACGGCGGCCGCGCTTCCATCTTGATCCCTATTACTTTGGCGTAGATACGTGAAGAGATCAGCAAGTCGGTTTTCTTACCCGAAATATCGATAAAGTAACTACGCAGTAGCTTGAGTAATAGGTCAAAAACGAAAATGACGAATATGCCACTCGCCAGCACCCAGAGGGAATCAAACGCAAGGTTTGGGACTATCTTGTCGTAAACCAGTCGTGAAAATAACGGTACGCTGATGGCAAATACGTTGATGAATAGAGAGGCAATCAGCACATCGCGATAGATGTGGCGAGACTGCCAAAGTGTGCCCCAAAACCAATGGCCTTCATCTTTTACTTGCGCTTTTGGAGAACGCTCATCATATCGAAATTGTTTTTTAAGTAAGAAAAGCCGTCCGACATAGGCGTCATTGAGATCAGTTAGCATCACCCATTGAGGGGTCATATCCGCGTGAGGTAGAACAATCTCTGCTTGGCCAGCCTCTAAATCTAATCCCAGTAAGACGCACGCATCGTTATCTTTCATCAACAAAATGGCAGGGCAAAGCAGAGGCGAGACATCTTTGATGGCCATGGTTTCTTCTTTGGCAACAATGCCAGCGCGCTCGGCGGCGCGCGGAAGGAGAAAGGGCGATAGATAACCATCGGAAATGGGTAAGCCCGACACCAATGCGTCTGGTGAATTCGCGTTACCGAAATAACGCGACACATAGATGAGAGATTGTAGCAGCGGATCTTTAACCATTGCTGTCCTTAGATTTCTCGAAGATATAGCCTTGGAAGCCGTTCACGAATAACTCAGAAAGGCGAGCAAGCTGTGCTTCAGTTTCGACCCGTGTTGCTATGGTAGTGATGTTGAGATTGTGGGCCGTTCGACACACTGACGCCAACACATGTCCCTGAGCATCGTCATCGATATTATTGGTATAGGCAAAATCGATTTTCACGTAATCGGGCTTGAAGCGTTGCAAGTAATCGAGTGACTGGAAGTTACGCCCGTAGTTATCCACCCCAAATTGGAAACCCGCTTGGCGAATCTGATCCGTGATCAGACTGGTGTGGTCGGCATGGCGTACAAAGGCCACTTCCGGGATTTCAAATAACAGACGACCGGCAAGTCCTCTGTTTTGGTACATGGCGCTGCCTAACCAACGAATAAAGGATGCATTGGTGATACTGCTTAGGGTTAAGTTAACCGCCAGTGGACCGGCACTCTTATCTTGAGAGAGGTTTTTCATAATGTGGGTGATCACATATTTATCTAAGGTCTCACCCAGCTGAAGTTGCTCTACTGCCCCCAAGAAGTGGCCGGCGCCGTAGTATTCGCCGTCTTTTTCAATCGCAGAGAAGACCTCTTGGTGGAGCAGTTTTGAGGTGCTGTCACTGACAGACTGAAACTTAAATACAAAGAGCTCTTTCGCCACCGCTTCATGAAGGAGTGCTTTCCATTGCTGTTTACCCATCGCCGCATCGCCCATCGACTGGTCAATCAGCACCACTGGATGATCGGGAGTATTCCGCGCTTGAGAAAGCGCATTATCGGCTTGCGAGAGCAAGATACTGGCGTCACGGTTCCCGCCGCCATTTACGGCTAAACCGACAGCCACTTTCGGGGGTGTGAGCCCCATAGGATCGGCTTGCATATCGACCACCATTGCTAGCACACTTTCACCGAGTAAACGCAGATCATCGGCATCGGTATTGGGCGCTAAGATCACAAACTCGTCCTTGCTCAAACGGGCCGCTGTCATGCTGTCATCGGTAATAATGGTAGTGGTGAGATTATTGGCAAAACGTTCCACCAAGTTATCACCCGCTTCGAACCCTTGTTTTTTGTACGCTTCACTGATCAGATCAACCTTAATCAGTGCCATCCCGCCAACGCCCGATTCGGTGAGCCAAGATTTAAGTTGGCCAACGTAAAAGCTACGGTTACCGAGCCCAGAAACAGGATCGCGGTAAGCGGTTTTACGTAATCGGTCGGCCTCTTTGGCTTGTTGCTCAAAATAGCTTTTCAGCTGTTCGGTCATGACATTGATGGCCCTAACCACGGTTTTTAATTCAATGGTTGGGGGAAGGGGAATAGGGTCGCCAAATCGGTTCTTAGCAATCTCGCCTGCTTTTTGGGTGATGCGAGCCAAGGGCTTGAGAGAGCGGCGCAATTGCCAGCCGATCACGACCGATGCGATCAGAAAAATGACCGCCATACTCGACCCCAATTGCACAAACGACTTCCACAATTGTTTGTAGGCATAGCCTGGATGGGCCACCACCTCCACTTCTGCCAATTGCATCCAGCCACTGGTAATGGTTTGCTTTTCCGTAATCACCGGAAAAATATCGAGGTCGATAAACCATTGCGGGACACCTTGAATTTGAACCGGATATTCGCGCACAATTTCGCTGTTGTCGGAAAGCAACGTGAGGTTAACCTCACGGTAAAAGCCACCGTCAAAAAACGCATTGATCACGGATTCGGCCGCCACCTTATCGTCTGATTCCAAGTAAGGGGCGAGGGCCAAGCCCATCGAGTTCACGGTATTGTTCACATCTGCGGTTTGCTGGTTGAGCAAAAAGTTGCGCGTGGTGTTGAGCTCGATACCGAACACCGACAACACCAAGAAGAAGAAAATGACCAGCATCCAGGTGAATATTTGGTTGAATAACGTCATAGGTCGTTACCTATCAAAAAGTTTAACGGGTTTTTGCATTTTTAACGTGTCGACGCGGTTACGTAAGTCATTCCATAGTCCGAGTCGTGAGGAGTTACCGGCCAGCTCCCCTTGGCCTCGCTCTTTCATCAGCCACAATCGGCTACCATTAAAGCTGTAGATAGGTAGCAAATCTCGCCGCAATGAAGCGCGTTTTATTTCTGGGTCGAGGTTATCGAGCAACACAGGTTCTGATGACGGTGTGGGATAGTAAGCGACAACCATATGGAACTGATCCAATCGAATCGCTTTGACATACACCAACCGTAGTTTCTTATCATCGACACCGAGTTCTCGCAGTGAGAAATACTTGGCGATACTAAAATCCTCACAATCGCCTGCGCTGGTGCCGAGAAACTCAAGGGGCGTCGCCCAATAGTCTTTTTTTCCCCATAGCTCGATATCATCAACAAAATACAATTGGTTAAAAAAATCATTTACCTGACGCAGCTTTTCTTGCTCCGACAGACTTTGTGTATTCGCGACCATATTGCGCCAGGCCAATACGCGTTTGCCCGCACGCTCACCGTAAAACGCGGAGACCTGCTGGATCCAACGCGATTCAGTGTTAGTCAAGCCGCCGACACTCATCGACAGCAAAATGGTCAATATGGCGACGCCCCATCGCTTCATAGATATAAGGCTCGCTGTACTACTGGGGCCGGCGAGTGAAGATTGTCCACGCTTTCTCTACATCTCCTTTAAAGTTCAACAGCTCTGCACTCACGCGCCGGTCTTGTGGCGCATTCGGATCGGTTTGCGTGGCAAGGGCTTCTCCCAATGCATCAATGTCAATGCGGTTTGGATCAATGCCGGCGCTGACGAGCTCGGCTCTGACCGAACGTGCACGCTCTCGCGATAAGCGTAAATTATACTCAGGCGAGCCAATGGCACTGGCATGGCCGGTTAAACGCACCGACACGCCGGGGTACTGAGTAAGAAAGTCTGCCATAGCCGTTATATCAGTGACATAGTCGGGGCTGACTTTTGCGGTATCATTGGCAAATAGCACCCGCAACGATGTGGCTGGCGTCTCTGACGCTTGAGCGGTGGTGTTGGGCTCCACATAACTGGGACACCCTTGATTATCGACTATGGCACCGATTGGCGTTTGCTCACAGCGATCACGCGCATTGATCACGCCATCCTTATCCGCATCGGCAACGTCGTGTTTTTGCAGGGCCACCGGCGGTGCCATAATGGCATAACCGCAGCCACTGAGGAGGCTGATACACACAGCGTAAAATAGGACGCGCATCATTTGTGGTCCTCCGCGTTGACTTGCCATTCGGCAGGGATCGTCACCCGCAACGCATTTAATAGATTACCGGTGTTATTTAATAGCCGGTATTGCGCTAAAAGATGATCAAAGTTCGCGTCAAGGTAAGCGCGACGCGCTTCAAACAACTCGTTTTCTGTGTTGAGCAAGTCCAATAAGGTGCGTCGGCCGATACGAAACTGTTTTTCATAGGCCAGCACTGTATCAGAGGCCGCATCCACTTGTTGTTGGAGAAACACTTTTTGTTGGGTGGTTAGCTGGTAGGCGCTCCATGCTAAGCGCGTACTTTCTTCCAATTGCCGATAGGCATTTTCAAAGGTGTCGCGTGCGCGATTCACCTCATACGCGCCTCTGCGAATAGTGGCCTGATCGCTCCCTCCATTAAAAAGGTTATAACGAAAACGCACCATTGCGCTAAATTCATCACTGGTATCGTTCACCCCACTTACTTGATCAGCCCAAGTTTGACTGACTTCCAAACTGACGTTAGGCAGATGATTGCCTTTAAATTGCTCGTATTGAGCGCGAGCCGCCTCAATGTCGTACCGTGCCAGTTTTAACAATGGGCTGCGGCTGACGGCTTGCTCTAACGCTGTATCAATGGAGGCCGGTAAGGCAAGGTTATCGACAACGGGTTCAATTGGCTCGTTAGCAGGCTCACCCACGACGCGGAAAAACGCAGTAAAGGCATCTTCGAGATTGGTTTGTGCCGAGAGTAAATTTGCGTTGGCACGCGCGACACGTGCCTCGACTTGGGATAAGTCAGCCGTTGACCCGATTCCAGACTCGGCGCGGCGACGAATATCAGAGAGAATTTGCTCATGCACAGCCATATTGGCCTCAGAGAGATCCAATACTTGCTCTGCCTTAAGCACATCCAGATAGACCTCGGCGACTTGCAGAGCTTTGTCTTCAGCATCCGAGAGCAGTTGAAAGCGCTGACTGTTGGTTTCATAACGTGTGCGCCTCACATTGTGTGAGGTTTGCCCATCCCATAACAACTGGCGAAGGCTTAGTGTGGCGTCCTTGCGATCAAAGTCGATATCACCTTGTGCACGGGTGGAGTCATTTTCGATACGCTCATAGCCAATGCCTGCGTCTAAATCGATATCGGGAAGGTAGTCGCCTTCACTGTTTTTCATTCGCTCATGCAAACTCATCAGCTCGTGAAACCCGCCACGCAATTCCGGATCGGTGGCGAGTGTGGTCACCACCGCCTGCTCTAATGATTGGCTGTGGGCGGTGGGGAGCAAACTAAGTGCCGCTATGATAGCCGCGCTCATACGTATCCAAACTGGCATCATTTTTCAGTCATCCCTATTCCCGTAATGCCGTGTTTTGTGCCCTAACAATAGGATTAATCAGATAATCAAGGACGCTTCGTTTCCCGGTAATGATGTCAACAGACGCGGTCATCCCGGGAATAATCGGCAGTGTTTCTGCGTCACCGATGTTGTTTTTCTCGGTGCGTACCTTGACCAAATAAAAACTGTTGCCTTCTTCGTCTTGAATGGTGTCTGCACTGATGGTTTCTAACTGACCGTTCAAACCACCATACACGGTAAAATCGTAGGCGCTAAACTTCACCACCGCTTCCAACCCAGGGCGCAAAAAGGCAATGTCTTGCGGCGCGATTTTGGCCTCAATGAGCAGGTTGTCTTCCGAAGGGACAATTTCAATAATGTCCATCCCCGGCTGAATCACGCCACCGACGGTGTTGACATGTAACTTCTTCACGGTGCCATCAACTGGGGAGGTCACCACGGTGCGTGCGACTCTATCTTGTAGACTCACTTTTCCCTCTGTCATCGAGGCGATTTGCTGTTCGACTTGGTTGAGGGTCTCTTGTTGTTCCGTTCTGAACGTTAATGCGACATCCAAACGTTGGAACACTGCCTCACGCATTGATGACACCACTGAGGGCAATGATAACTGTGCAGAGGATAGCTCACGTTGGGTATCGTTGAGTTGGCGCTGTAGTTTAATTAAGTCAATTTGAGGCACCACCCCTTCTTCGGCGAGAGGACGAGTAATGTTGAGTTCTTCTTGTGCGAATTCCAAGCTTTGCTCGAGGTTGTCGATGCGTGACTCAAGCTCGATCAGTTCTTGCTCTTTTTGGCGAATTTTTTGTGCCGTCACGTACAGCTGGTTTTGAATATTCGATAGCTGCTCTTGATAACTGGCTTGGGCTTGGTTCACCAGCCCCGGACGAGCTGCGGCCAAGTCGCTGGGGACTTGGAGCGATTGACGATTGAGAATGATGCTGTCACGCCACTCTTCCAGTGCAGCAGTGTCATTAATTTGTACTGACTCGAGCAATGCGCGAATGCGAATTTCATCGGCGCGTAAGCCATTGAGTTCTTGCTCTCGCTCTCGAAAATCCGACCGGAACAGGGTGTCGTCGATAAGGATTAAACGTTGGCCACGGGCGACTGTATCGCCTTCTTTTACCAACAGCTCTTTAACCAGCCCGCCTTCAAGGTTTTGCACCACTTGCAGTTGCGATGAAGGGATCACTTTTCCTTGCCCGACCGTCACTTTATCGAGTTGCGCTTGAGAGGCCCAAATGGCGGCTGCGATAAGAAACAAAGCGATTGTCCACAACAAGATACGCGCACTTTTTGGCGCGTTTAAGAGCAAAGCTGCTGTTTTATCATCGATGTAATCGAGATGTTCGTCTCTGGGCAATACTGCATGAGACTTATCGCGCCAAGCCATGTCTCTCCCCATGTAGGAAACCGCTCTTAAAAGTCTAGTCTATGCTGCTGATTTTTTGCTTTATTTGTCGGTTTTTGTGCAAAGCGATGTATTACTGCGCGATGGTGATACGAAAGTGCCACTAATAGTGGCTACGTTTAAAATTTTCTTTATCTAACTGATACTTGCGCATTTTATCGTAAAGGGTCTTTCTCGCGAGTCCCAATTCTTGTTGTACGTCTTTTAGTCGACCCCCATGTCGACGTAATGCGTCGCTGAGGATCTCAAACTCAAATTGACTGACACGGTCCGTCAGTGTGGGCAATTTAGACTCTGTGGTCGCGGAAGGCGCTGCGTTGTCTAGCCTATCTTCGCCAAGTAGGACCAATCGCTCGGCGTAAGCGCGAAGCTCTCGCACATTGCCCGGCCAGCTGTGTTCGCATAAACGTTGTTGTTGTGGCGAAGATAATGTTGGGGCTTCGATGCCATAGCGTGACGCAATAGTTCGCGTAAAATTCTGAAATAGCGGGATAATGTCATCACAGCGGTCACGCAATGGTGGCATCAACACTTGGCCAGTCAGGAAATGTTGACATAATGCGGGATCGAATTGCTCACGTTGTACCCTCTCGGCCAAATCAAATCGTGATGTGACAATCAGGCGAACCTGACTGGTTTGGGAATGTGCAGGATCATCACGCAGCTGAATATAGCGATATAACCGTTGCTGGAGAGGGATAGGCAGCGCCTCGATGCCGTCAATCAACAAACAGCCACCATTCGCAGCATGTAATTTCCCAGTTTTATTCGCCCAGTGAGGCAACTCGCCACCAAATAACGTTTGCTCCAGCAAATGGGTAGGCAATAAGCGGCATTTGAGGGTAATCAAGGGCGTGTTCTGCCATTTGCCATGGTCGTGAATAAAGCGAGCGGCCAGCTCTTTCCCGGTGCCTTTTTCTCCGACTAGTAATACATCATCGTCTGTTTGCTGGTAGTAGCCCAGCTGACGACGGGCGGATTTCACTTGCGGATGGTTGCCTAAAATGCGCGGGCCGGGGCCACTTTGCGCTGCAAGCTCCTTGCGAAGTTCGCGGTTTTCGAGCACCAGAGCACGTTTGTCATACGCACGTTTTAACACGTCCAACAGATGATCGGTTGAAAAAGGTTTTTCGATAAAATCGTACGCACCCAGCCGCATGGCTTCGACTGCGGTAGAAATATCACCGTGGCCGGTAAGCATGATCACTTGCATCTCACCATCGAGCGCTAATATCGCTTGCAATAGCTGCATACCGTCCATGACGGGCATATTAATATCGGCAATGATAACGCCCGAGAAGTTGGTGGTTAAGGCCGCTAATGCCTCTTGTGCGGTCGCAAACGCGTTGACATGCCAGTCATCAAGGTGCAGTGTCTGCGTAATGGCATCGCGGACCGCTGGCTCATCATCGACCACAATCACCGTCGGTTCCATTATTCACTCTCCTTAGTCGGAACGGGCAGACGAATTATCATGATGGTTCCGCCTGTTGGGTTGGTGTTTGCGATAAGTTGACCATGTAGGCTCTCGATGATCCGCTTAGAAATCGTCAGCCCAAGCCCGAGTCCTGTTTCTTTAGTAGTAAAAAAGGGTGTAAAAACCTGTGCCAGCGTATCACTATCCATGCCTTTACCATTGTCTATCACACGCAGTTCAAGGCTGCTTGCATCGTGTTGAGTGTCAACCCGAATGCAAGGGTCGGGAGTACTCGATACAGCGTCTATCGCATTGGTGAGCAAGTTGACTAACACTTGCTCGAGCAAGATGGCATCCGCGACAACATAAAGCGGGCTTGAGTGCGAGGGAAGCTGTACCGTGATACCTTGACGAAGCCAGCGGCTTTTGGTCAACGAAACAGCGGCATGAAGTAATGGCACCACATCGAGGGTACCTGTTCGGGTTTGTGATTTTTTTGCGAAGATCTTAAAGCGCGCCACAATGTCATGGATCATTTGAATCAATCCGAGCGTTTTCGCCAAATTATCTTCCACGTCTTGATAGCGTGCTTTGGCCATTAAGCGCTGACTGTTTTCTGTGTAGGTGCGCATGGCCGCAAGTGGTTGATTGATTTCATGGTTGATCCCCGCAGACATCTCTCCAAGGGTCGCCATTTTGGCCGCTTGTACCAATTCTGATTGTGTTTGCTTGAGTACTTGTTGCGTGCGCTCGTATTGATGAAGGGTGTCACGCAATTGCTGGTTGGACGCTTGTAACGATTGTGTACGGCGAGCGACTTTGCGTTCAAGGCTCTGGTTTAATCGTGCAAGCTGGCGCTGAGCAGCAAGACGCTGCCACCATGCTAAGACAATCACAGCGACCAAGAAATAAAACGTGATGAATAGTATAACCGCCTGAAAAACGTAAGGGTAAAGGGTGCTGATCGGGGTAAGTCCATAAAGCTGCCAGTCTGCTTGGCTGATGGTGTGTGTGGTCATCAGCATTGGCTGACGTGCAGAGACATCTAGCCCCAGAGAAATCACCGTGTTATCTGCTAGCTGACGAGGATGCTGAAACTGGCTCAGTGGGATAAGTGGGGTGTCGCCATAACGCCTCGAGCGTTGAATACTTTGCTTTTGAGGCGTGGGCAGCGTAGTGAGTGTTTGGTACACCCAGTCGGGATTAGAGCTGTAAAAAATAACCCCTTGCGGGTCGGTCAATAGGTAGTCAAAGGTTTGATATTTCCATACTTGTTCGATAATAGACAGGTCAACCTTGATGACGAGCACCCCCAGTAAATCCTGTTGATTTGAGTCTCGGACGGGATAGGAAAAATAGTAACCGCGCTTTCCTGAACGAGTGCCCAAGGCATAATAAGCGCCTTTTCCCCCTTTTATCGCTTGTTGGTAATAAGGCCTGTACGCATAGTTTTGACCCACAAAGGAGGCTTGGCTCTGCCAGTTACTTGCCGCGATCGTGGTGCCTTGTGTGTTCAACAAGTAGACGGTGTCGGCTTCAAGACGCGAAGCCCACCGAACTAATAAACGATTGATCTCTACGACTTGCTGTTTGGGCGCCGAATCAGCCAATAAGGTGATTAAGCGTGGATCGGAGGCGAGGACGGCGGGTAACTCACTGTATCGAGCCAGCTCGGCAGACAGCTTATCTTCGAGTTGTCGAACATCCTCGCGCATTTGCGCAATTAACTGAAACTTGGTTTCGTTGAAGGTGACAATGCCAACGATCACGGATAAGACCGTGCCGAGTAGGGTCGCTGATAACACAAATTGCGACTTTTTCACCGTCTTGCTCCTTGGTCATTGATCGGAGTCGGTTTAATACCGTACCCGAGAATATCCTTGTCTATCTGGCGCAACCTGCGCAAAATAACGAAAAATGAATGAATTGGAGAATGCAATGGATCTGTCTGACATTCGAAGAGAATATACGCGAGGCGGTCTACGCCGCAATGATTTGCCTGATAGCCCACTACAATTATTTGAACACTGGCTCAAACAGGCCATAGAAACTCAGGTTCCTGACCCTACCGCGATGACTATCGCGACAGTGGATGAAAACGGTCAGCCTTTCCAACGTATTGTGCTTTTAAAAGACTACAGTGACGATGGGTTCGTGTTTTACACCAATCTAGGCAGTCGTAAGGCCTTGCATTTAAAGAACAATAGCCAAATTAGCTTACATTTTCCTTGGCATTTTATTGAGCGCCAAGTGCATATTACCGGCGACGCTGAGCCATTGACTAAAAAAGAGGTGTTTAAATACTTTACCTCTCGTCCCAAGGAAAGCCAGATCGCTGCATGGGCGAGTAAGCAAAGCGAGCGTCTGACGGCACGCTCCGCCCTTGAAGGCAAATTTATGGAGCTAAAACAGCAATTCGCAAAAGGTGAAGTGCCAGTGCCCACATTCTGGGGGGGCTATCGTGTGAAACCGAAAAGCATTGAATTCTGGCAAGGCGGGGAGCATCGGCTGCATGATCGCTTTTTATACCAGCGCAACGATGACGATCAATGGGATGTTGAACGCCTTGCGCCCTAAGCCCTATCTCTTAGCCAATGTAAGCAATGAAAAGTGCTGCTTTGTGTAGCACTTTCCCTCTCCTCTGAACGTTAATCTCGCAATACCACCGACACTTGCTTGGTGAGCAACCGCTCTGGGATCACAGAGCCGAACCCCAACGCCAACGCCCGTTCAATTAAAGCTGCCTTGGACTCAACACTGAACTTTTCCCGCAGGTGTGCAAAGTGGTTTTCAATCGTTTTAACCGACACCCCTAGGGTTTGCGCAATTAATTGGGGCTTTTTGCCATACAGATGCAGAAAAAGTACTTCAGACTCTCGCGCGGTTAAATGAATGTCGGAAGGATGTGACGGTGCGTCGAGCGGATGATCATCTGGATGCGTTACTGCACGGCATATCCAGTGTCCGACTTCCAATATCGCCGTGTCACTCAACTCTTGACCACAAAATACGACGCCACAGATATTCCCCGCTTCATCGTACCAAGGCGTTTTGGTAAAAAGATGGGCGTACCATCGGCCGTTTGCGTAAGGGTGAATATCTAATACTCGTAGACGTTTGCCGGTTTCCATCACTTGTTTATCTTGCGCTTGAAATTGATCGGCACAGGCGATGGTTGGGCAGGGCATGTCGTGATCCGTTTTACCAATACTCTCTTGAGGGTGCTTGAGGCCCACGAGTCGGCAGTATTCACTATTTGCGTAAACAAACACGGAGTTTTTATCTTTGCATCCCCAGCACCCTGGCAGCTGTTCAAGCATTGAGAGAGAGGGAGGCAGCATGGAAACCGGTTGCATCATAAGGCCTACACGATCGAATGTTATTATTATTGGACGCCATTGTCCGTTTGAACATAAAAAAACAGGCAGGCTTATTTGAGCACAAAAAAATGCCGGCATAAAGCCGGCAAAGACAAGAGTCGCCCTTTCGGGCTGTATCCTGTACGACGTGTAGAAGAGGTTGTCTAAATAACCGAACGAGTCATGAGGGTTGTTGACCGCCCTAGTTATCGTTGACTGCACCTAACAGTGTTAGGATTTACGTAAAAGCATTTATCGGGACAAATACTGTTTACGCTTGCCACTATATCCAGAAGCCTAGACGTTGGGTAGGGGGGATTTGACCCATTGACACAAGATAAAGTGACTTTACTTAAAGATTGTGGTTAAGATCAATCTATGCTGCAAAGTGTAAGTAACTGATAAACGCTTTCTTAACCAGTGTATTGTTCTGCTGTTGATTCGGCTGGGTTATGGACAGTCGTGGTACGTCGGCAAGTCGTACCGTGCGGATGATGCTTACCGATAAAGTAAGCAGAAAAAAAGCCGCTTGAGAAAGCGGCTTTAAGGGACTTAGATACTATCGCTTGTCAGACTAGATTTTTCTGATCACGCGGAAACCAAGGTAATTAGCACTCATGTTTTCGCCGACGTCCAAGCGCTCTGATGCGCGAGCACGTTGCGGTGAAAAGTTCCAAGCACCACCACGGGCAATTGGCTCTTCACTGCTTACCCATTCCCAGACATTTCCGGCTGTGTCATAGACACCAAAGGGGTTGGGCGGGAAGCTTTTAACCGGAGAGGTTCGTGTGTTTGACCATACGGTACCGCTCCAGCCTGTGTTGGCGTTGCCGACACCAATTTCGTTGCCCCACCAGAAATCGCTGTTTGTGCCGCCACGGGCCGCCACTTCCCACTGCACATCGTTCGGCAGTGCGTAGTTATGGCCGGTTTGTTGGCTTAGCCATTTGGTATAAGCGTTGGCATCTTTCTTGTTCACACAAACAACGGGTGAATCTGCGGCTTGGTCAAAGCCTGGCTGACGCCAATCTGATTCCAAGCTTTGGCTGATTTCACCACTAACCAGCATATTACAACCATTACCTTGTTCTGCAGCGGTGACATAACCGGTCGCATTCACAAAGGCATCAAATTGCGCCACGGTGACAGGCGTAGAGCCAATCGCGAACGAGTGACGTACCGCAACGCTTTCTCGCGCGTCTGGGCCTACTTTGTATTCACCTGCCCCAATTACCACCATTTGCGGGGCTTCAAGGTTATTGGATACAGGGTCAGTAAACTTTTTTCCCGGGCTAGGTGGACGATTGGGTTGCTCTTCGAGCTTGGCCCATACGACCTGATCTTTACCCAGATAAACCTCGCGGCTATAAGGTATAAATCCGGGCTTGCTGACCGTCAGTTCATGGGTGCCAACAGGAAGCATCAGCTCAACAGGTGTGCTGCCATAAGACACGTCGTTAATTTTAACGCTGTCGTCATAACGGTTAGAGCGAACAGTGACATTGACCCAGCGTTTTGCTTGTTGCTTATGCTTGGCTTGCTGCTGTGCTTGTGTGGTTTCAACACAGTAGCGATCTTCCAAATCTAACAAGCGACAGGCAGCTGTTTTACCCGGACGACTGACCAGTTCCGCTTTAATGCGGGTGGTGTAGTCGGTGCCACCGGTAAACCCTGCATCAACCACTTCACTGTTGGTAACGTGAATGTTGAAAGCAACCTTATCGATGTTTTGCTTCACCGCCGCCGATTCGGTGACAAAGTCGGTGACTTGGCCACGGAATTCGCGAATGGCTTGTTGCATTGTCAAGGTCTTACCTTGATTGGCACAAGCGGCAAGCGTCATATTGGGCGCACAAGTCACACTGTGGACAACCTCAATGGTGTCTTTTTGCGTCAACTCTTTACGCAAGCGCTCAGCACGTGCTTCACGCATAGCCTCGTGCAGGTTTTCCAGCGTGGTGGCTAATAACGCCTGCTGGCGCTCTTGCTGCGCGAGCAACTTTTTCTGCTCGATAATCGCTGATTCGTTCGCAGCTTGTTCTTGTTGATGGTTATTAACCTTTTGCCAAGCTTGTTGGTACGCTTGCTGATAAGGACCGATGTCGGTACTTGGGTCAGCTATCAAGTCTTGAAACTTGGCGTCCAGCTGGGCTTTAGCCTCACTACGCTCGCGTTGAAGCTGACTTAGCTCGTCATCTAACGTGGCGCGTTTAACTAAAAGGTCATCAAGCTTCGCCTGCTGCAGGGCCAGCTCATCGTTTTGAGACTCCAGCACATCTTCTTTTGCGCGAAGTTTCTCAACCAACTCACTGACCGGATCGATGTTATCCGCGGAAGACGCGTTTTCAGCGAACGCCAACTCGGTTAGCAGTAGGGGAGGGAGCGCTAAACATAGCGCCTTTATGTATTTCGTTGTCATAGTTCCCTTGCTTACGCATGTGTCGCAATAATAATACCTATGTCCAAAAAGTAGACTATCACGGAAACCAGTGTTGCCACGCAAACCGTGTTAATTATTTGACGGCAGTCAGCATTCTGCGACGTGATCGGTGCAACTGTGTTCATTGTTTTTAATATCCACGCGAGATTACCTTAAGCGCCGCCGCGCTTCAAATAAGATTGTGTGACGACGCGTGTGACGGAACCATGATCAAGGCTAAGATCGCCATTGATCGCCTCGAAACGATGATCAAGCAGAGAGGTTTCTCATCGCATCGCCTTTAACCGCTTTATAGACAGTAGCTTAGCAGCTGACACTGTCATTGTTTTCTTGTCTTTTTTGTTCTTCTACGCTGATCTATTAATCAAAAATGAGGGATCTTCCGCATTTTTTTAGTCCAAATGACATCGGCCGTAAAAATAGAGGTTCTTGATCATAGTTCCGAAAGATGATGATCGCGTGCTACTGATAATCGTGACAAAATAATGCGACATAGGTTAACGGTGATAGTGACGGTCAATGGCAAAGACGCCGAAAGTGTCTGAAGTGATAGCGTTACCCAGCCAGCAATTGCACCATAGCCATGATTACAAACAAGTGGTGATAGGGCTGCAAGGACAAACGGAATTTGATGTCGGTGGGCGAGGAAGCCTCGTTGGCCCGGGACAGGGGTGCTTGGTAACAGAATCTGAAGAGCACGCCTTTACCGGTGTGGGACGCAATGAAATATTGGTGATTAACTTACCGTATCAAGAATGGGTTGGGCATGCGTCGATGCATGACAATATCGCTCGTCTTTTTGAACGTGATGCGTATTTTCAGCTCGACACTCAGGCTCAGACCTTGATTAAAGCGTTAACGGCAGAAATGATTGCTAATCCAACCGATTTACTGCTCAGTCGGGCGTGTGCCGATACTCTGATGTGTGTGTTGCACCGCCATTTTCGTGACCATATTTCGCCACGTCGAGATGGTCATCGGCTCAACATGGATATCATTGACCGCTATATTCACCAACATATGAGTCGTAAGATTACCGTCGCCCAGCTAGCTGGTAGTGTTTTTCTTGCAGAAAGCCAATTCCATCAGCTGTTTAAAGAACAAGTTGGGATGACTCCCCATCAATATGTGTTGGAAAAGCGGTTCGCGTTGGCGAAGCAACTGATTAAAGAAAGTGATTTGACGATGGCGCAAATCGCTGACAGTTGTGGCTTCTCCAGTCAAAGTGGGTTTACTAATGCGTTTTCACGCTATTTTGGTGTTTCACCCGCAAAGTTTAAGTTGACTCCTTAGCGTTTGTTCACAACGCGATCTCGTGCCTATTTTTATCGTCGTCATGCGTCCTATTTGTTATGGAAGCATGGCGATCGACAGCTTTGTTTGTTAATTACCGGAGGATTTTGCAATAATGCCGGAGCTTTTTGTAAGACCCTGACGATAGACCCCGCATAGAATCGATCGCCAAGTAACAATGACGTAACATTTTCCTGCCCAAGTTGGGAAGGACGTGAGTGAGGATACCACTATGTTTAAAGCCATCGATGCTATGCAGCCATCGTTTATCGAGCGTCCGCTAGCGCAGATTTGGTCTGAAATATCGCCACTTTACTGTGTTGATGAAAGTGAATGGCTAACCCAATTGATCCCTCTTGCTGAGCCGTCAGAGACAGAGCGTGAACAAACACGCCGCCAGGCGACCAAGCTCATTGAACAAGTTCGTGCGGATAAGAAAGCCGTGCAAATGATTGATGCGTTGTTGCTGGAATACAGCCTAGACACGCGCGAGGGTATTTTGCTGATGTGTTTAGCAGAAGCACTGATGCGCATTCCTGACGCGCATACCGCCGATGCACTCATCCGTGACAAACTCAGCGTTGCCGATTGGAAAGCACACTTGCGTCATTCTGACTCGCTATTCGTGAATGCCTCAACGTGGGGGCTGATGCTAACGGGAAAAGTGGTGACTTTGGATGAGAGCACCGAAGGAAAACCTGCATCTGTGATCAATCGTTTAGTGAATAAGCTCTCTGAGCCTGTGATTCGTCAAGCGATGCATCAAGCGATGAAAATCATGGGTCACCAATTTGTGCTGGGCCGAGATATCGACGAGGCGTTAAAAAACGGTGAGACGCCGCGCAGCCAAGGCTTTACCTATTCCTTTGACATGTTGGGAGAAGCGGCCCTAACGGCCGATGATGCGCGCAAGTATCTCAATGATTATTTACAGGCCATTGATGCGGTTGGCGCGGCAAAATCGAGCTACTCAGGACCGTCGCCGTCAGTCTCCATCAAGCTCTCTGCGCTGCATCCACGTTATGAAGTCGCGAATCAAGATCGTGTGATGACAGAAATGTTTGAGACGGTATTGGTTTTGCTTAAACGTGCACGAGAAAAAGATGTCGCCATCACCATCGATGCCGAAGAAGCCGATCGTCTCGAGCTGTCTCTGGCTTTGTTTGAAAAACTCTATCGTGACGATGCCGTCAAAGGGTGGGGCAAGTTTGGTCTCGTCGTGCAAGCTTATTCTAAGCGTGCGTTACCTGTCATCACTTGGCTGGCGGCGCTGGCGAAAGAACAAGGTGATTTGATCCCAATGCGATTGGTGAAAGGTGCGTATTGGGACAGTGAAATCAAACTGTGTCAGCAAACCGGTCATCATGGCTATCCGGTATTTACCCGTAAAGAAGCCACCGATGTGTCCTATTTAGCGTGTGCACGTTTCTTGCTGAGCGATCACGTGCGTGGCCTCATCTATCCTCAGTTTGCCAGTCATAATGCGCATACTATCGCGGCGATTGCGGCAATGGCGACCCATCAGGATTTTGAATTCCAACGCTTACATGGCATGGGTGACGCCTTGTATAACCATGCCAAAGGCCTATTTAATAGTGATGTGCGCATTTATGCACCAGTGGGTAGCCACAAAGACTTGCTGCCCTATCTTGTCCGCCGTCTGTTAGAAAACGGCGCCAACAGCTCTTTCGTTCACCGTCTCGTTGATGCACGTTGCCCTATTGAGGATCTGATTGCCAGCCCTGTCGATATCTTGCGAGGGCATGCGACGTTGCACAATGATCGCATTCCGCTGCCGAGTGAGATTTTCGGACCGACCCGTCAAAACTCACAAGGCGTTGCAACGGACATTGCGTCTGAATGGCAACCATTCACCGATAGTGTCGCGCCCTTTATGGGAGATTACCAATGGCAAGCCGGCCCGATTGTGAATGGCGAACGACCATCAGGTGATAGCCACCCTGTGCATGCTCCTTATGATCGCAACGAAGTGGTCGGGCGTGTGGATTGGGCCACGGCTGATCAGGTTAACCAAGCGCTGGATAATGCGGCGAGAGCTTTCCCTGAATGGCAAAAAACCGATGTGAGCGAGCGTGGTAAGTACTTACTTGACCTTGCTGATAAACTGGAAGCGAATTTGGGCGAGTTGGTGGCTATATGTCACCGAGAAGCAGGGAAGACTATTCACGATAGTATTGATGAAGTGCGCGAGGCTGTTGACTTCTTGCGTTACTACCCGCAGCAAGCGATGGAGCTTCAGGCGGCTCCGTTTAGCTACCAAGGCTTTGATGGTACCCAACAATCGGTGAGCTATCACGGACGCGGTGTCTTCACCTGTATCAGCCCATGGAACTTCCCATTGGCGATTTTCTTGGGGCAAGTGAGTGCCGCTCTGGTTGCTGGGAATACAGTGGTTGCTAAGCCTGCAGAGCAAACTTCGATCATTGCTTACCGCGCTATCGAGTTGTTGCTTGAAACGGGGATCCCTGCGGGCGTTATTCAACTCTTGCCGGGTAGTGGGCCTGTGGTTGGCGCTCCCTTGACGCAAGATACGCGTATTGCGGGTGTGGCCTTTACGGGCTCGACGCCAACGGCGCAGCGTATTACGCGTACCTTGGCAGAGCGAGATGCCGACCCTGTGCCTGTGGTGGCAGAAACCGGCGGTCAAAATGCCATGATCGTCGACAGCACCGCCTTACCCGAGCAAGTGGTACGTGACGTATTGCGCTCAGCATTTGCGTCGGCAGGCCAGCGTTGTTCAGCGCTTCGCGTGCTTTATATCCAAGAAGATATCGCCGATCGTGTAATTACCTTGATCAAAGGCGCAATGGCTGAACTGTCTGTTGGCCGCCCAGAATTGCTGTCGACGGATGTTGGTCCAGTCATAGATCAGACCGCGAAGGACAAGTTGTTCGCGCATATCGAACAAATGAAACGCAGTGGCAAGTTAGTCACGCAAGTTGCGCTCTCTCCTGAGTGTGACCAAGGAACCTTTGTGCCGCCAACGGCCTTTGAGATCCGGAGCATCGATCAGCTCAGTGAAGAGCACTTTGGTCCCATCCTTCACATTGTGCGCTATCGCGCTGAAGAGTTGGACAAGGTGATTGATGACATTAACCGTACTGGCTTTGGCCTGACGATGGGCGTACATAGCCGTAATGAAACCACCTGTGCGCACATTGAACATCGTGCACGCGTTGGTAACTGTTACGTCAACCGTGACCAAGTTGGTGCTGTGGTTGGCGTTCAGCCATTCGGCGGTCGTGGTTTATCGGGCACTGGTCCGAAAGCGGGTGGCCCGCATTACTTGTATCGCTTTACTCAAGCGACGGTGAATGCCCAATAAGTCGGTTGAAAGGATCAGGAGAGAAAAATGAACCAATTAAATAGCATCATTGAGCAATGTGAAGCGGTATGGGAAGACTGGAACGATCAAGGTGTCGCAGGCCGTATCGCGCTATTGCAGCGTTGGTCTGACACAGTGTCAGCACGAGGTGAAGCCTTTGCAGACGCAGCAAAAATGATTCGATTTCAGTGTGATAATGCCGAGCGTTTGCTCGATAAAGTACACGAGTTACCTGGCCCAACCGGGGAAACCAACGAGCTGTATACCGTTGGTCGCGGGACGTTTGCTATCACAGGTGATGCGTCGTTGACGCATGTCGCACTGTGTGGGCAGTTAGCGGCTGCGTTGGTGGCAGGTAATTGTGTGGTGGTGAGTGTAGAGGGCACTCACACCGATATGGCGGATGCCGTGTTGGCCGATTTGGTTAAAGCAGGGTGTCCGGACAGGGTTGCCATTCGTGTTGACCTTGATACCAACGCGCCGCTCTTGGCGCATCCCAATATTGTGGGTTTAGCGACGACAGGCACGCTTACACACGTACGTGATGTCAATCGTCAGCTTGCACAACGACAGGGTGTGATTGCAGCACTGGTCGCAGAGTCCGATACCCAGCTGTATCCGGTTATCGGCGCGCCTGACTATGTGCTGCGTTTTGTGACCGAGCGCACCCGCACAATTAATATCACTGCTGTAGGTGGTAATGCCACGCTTCTGGAACTCGGCAGTGGTGAACATTAACTTTCCAGAGATGGCCCCGGAAGGGGCCACGTAATTGAGGGACAGATATGATAGACAATAGCTATGCCATCAGTGCCACGTTTCTTGCATATCTCATACTGATGCTTGTCATTGGTATATATGCGTATAAACGTACCTCCGACTCCGAGGATTATTTTCTCGGTGGCCGCTCATTAGGTCCTTGGCCTGCGGCACTGTCGGCCGGTGCGTCAGATATGAGTGGTTGGTTGCTGCTTGGCCTTCCTGGCTATGCCTATGCGGCTGGAATGGAATCACTTTGGTTAGCAGGCGGTTTGCTGTTAGGGACCTACCTCAACTGGCTGATTTGTGCCAAGCGCCTGCGTACGTACAGTATTGAAGTCGACAATGCATTGACATTGCCTGAGTTCTTCTCGCGTCGCTTTGAAGACAAGTCAAAGCTTCTGCAAACGATCTCGGCCTTCTTTATTTTGCTTTTCTTCCTTTTCTACACCAGTTCAGGCTTGGTGGCGGGTGGTAAACTCTTTACTACCGTCTTTGGTTTTGATTACACCACCGCGGTTGTGATCGGCACGATTTGTGTTGTGTCCTATACCTTGTTTGGTGGTTTCTTAGCCGTCTCTTGGACCGACTTGGTTCAAGGGCTATTAATGGCGGCAGCCCTACTGATTGTGCCCTTTGTTATTATGGATGGCAGTGTCTTCAAACTGGGCAATGATGTGGCCGCGATCAATCCTGAGCTGATGACACTCTGGCGCGATGTTAACGGTGAGCCGCTGACGTGGATTAGCATCATCTCATTAGCTGCTTGGGGCTTGGGTTACTTTGGTCAGCCTCATATCTTGGCCCGTTTCCAAGCGACGCGTTCAAACAAAGACATCACCACAGCGCGTCGTATTGCGGTGGGTTGGTCTGCGTTGTCGATGTTTGGTGCGGTGTTGATCGGTTTGGTTGGGATTTTGTACGTACAAAATGACATGACCGGTGATTTGAAAGACGGCGAGAAAATTTTCATGCTGTTGGTGAATGCTGCTTTCCATCCCGTCATTGCAGGTATTCTGTTAGCTGCTATTTTGGCCGCGATTATGAGTACCGCCGATTCACAGCTACTGGTTTCTTCATCGGCATTGGCAGAGGATTTCTATAAGCAAGTATTCCGTCCTGACGCGTCCACACAAGAAGTGGTGATGGTCGGTCGTGGTGCTGTGATCTTGCTTTCTGCGATTGCGCTGGGGCTTGCGATGGATCCAGACAGTTCGGTACTCGGCTTGGTCTCTTATGCGTGGGCAGGCTTTGGTGCCGCCTTCGGTCCGGCCTTGCTCCTGAGCCTTTTCTGGCGTGGAATGAACCGTAATGGTGCACTCGCTGCCATCTTGATTGGTGGGATCACCGTGGTCGTTTGGAAGCAGATGTCGGGTGGCATTTATGATTTGTATGAAATCGTCCCTGGCTTCTTCTTGGCCGGTCTGGGTGCGATCATCGTCAGCAAACTGACCGGTGGTCCAAGCGAGTCAGTCTCTAAGCAATTTGAAGGATACGAGAAAAGCTTAGATACCATGCCTTAATCGTGATGGCATGAGACTGCAATGAACCATGAAAAAGGGAGCGTCAAACGCTCCCTTTTTAGATCTCATCGCTCTACCAAGCAATTGCTTCACTCTTGCTTTGGCGGACACAATTGCGGCCATCGCGTTTCGCTTTGTACAGCGCCTGATCGGCGCGTTTGAGCCCATCGACATAGTCACTGGCTTGCTGATTACCCGCCATGCCAATGCTGACCGTAATCGAGAGCGTGGTATCAATATCAGACAGGTCCAGCGCTGCGATTTGGCGGCGCAGGTGGTCAAAATAGCTGAATCCGTCGGCAACGCTGCCAGCAAACAGCAGAGTAAACTCTTCGCCTCCCCAGCGCGCCACATGGCGTAAGTATTTTTGTTCTTGATTTAAAAACGCACCGACGCGTTGAATAATGAGATCGCCCACTAAGTGGGAGTAATGATCATTAATCCGTTTGAAGTGGTCAATATCCAGAATCGCGACCTGCAATGGCTCGCCCGATTCACGTGCTTGGTCAAAGGCACGGTGCCAATATTCATCAAACGCACGACGATTTGCGAGCCCGGTGAGAGGGTCTTCTTTGGATAACCGTTCAAAGTCATCGGCTTGCGCTTGCAGCGCCTGCGTTTTCTCTTTGACCAGGGCTTTCAGCTGCAATTGCTTTTGTTGTAAGCGTTGAATACGCCATAAAAAGATGCCGTACGCCGCACTGACAAAAAGGAAAAAGCCAAGTGCGCGTATGTCCGAACGTTGCCACAGCGAAGGCTCTAAAGTGAACTGGTAGCGCAATACATCGTCACTCCATTCCCCATAAGGGTAGCGAGCACTCACTTTAAAGGTATAAACCCCCGGCGACAGGTTAGTGTATTCCGCATCATGACTCTCGTGCCGGTAGGCCCAATCAAGCTCAAACCCCTCCAACTGGGTGCGGTATTGGATTTGTTCTGGCATCGAATAGCCGAGCGCAGCGTAAGAAAAGAGAACGCGATTGGTACCCGCTGGCGCGATGTCATTGGCTTCGGGGTTAATATCCTTGCCATCAAATTGGACTTGTTGCATCACGATAGGCAGTGGGCGACTGAGCAAGCGCGCAATCCGCTCCGGACTTACACTGGCCACGCCTTTGGCGGTTGCAAACAGTAAGGAGCCGTCTGGTGTTATCGTCGCTGCGGGTGACGAGCCGCCATTGGCTTGGTTATTTGCCATGCCATCGCTTTGATCATAATGCTCAAAGTCGATGCGTTGGCGCGTACCGTCGGCCACTTGATGCGCTTGTTGATAGTTAATGCGCCAAATACCACGGTTACTCGACAACCAAAAATTATCGCTATCATCTTTGATTATTTGGAAAAATTTATCGATCGGTAGTCCCTGCGGGCGACCAACAAGCGCAAGGCTTCCATCGGTTTGCGAGTAACGAATCACGCCTCGGTCGGTTGCCATCCAAACAAATCCCGGCTCAATATAAAAGCCAAAGACATACTGAGCTTGCTCTTGTTGTGAGAGATCAAGTGTGTGGAGTTGACCCGCTTCGATATAGCTGACCCCACGTCCGGTTCCTACCCAGACTTTACCTTGTTCGTCGCTCGCCAGTGCCATGACATAACTGCCGGGCATATCGCTATTTTGGCTATCATAAAGCTGGGCTAGATTCCTTTGGTTGAGTTTCGCTAATCCGCGAGGTGTGCCAACCCATAAGGTGTTATCAGGCATCTCTAAAATCGCTCGGACTTCATCATCTGGCAAGTGACCATTGATGCCGCGCGGCGTATGCAGCGTGCCGTTTTGCCAAATCCGGAGTCCATGCTGATAGCTTCCCACCCAGAGTCCACCTTGACGGCGGTGGGCAAGACTGAGCACCGACACATTATCCGTTAGTATTCGAGCACTACCACGCTGTGTATCTATCTGGCTAAGCCCCTCACTCGCGCCTACCCAAACGTGATGGTCTTGGCCTGCTAAGACGGTACGCACGTAATTTCCTGCTAACCCTTGGTCTGCGGTCAGGGTGACAAAGGGGGCATAGCGTAAACGCATGACCCCGCCGTTGGTGCCAATCCAAATACTGCCTTCGCTGTCTTCAAACCAAGATAAAATACGGTTGTTAGGCAGCCCTCGATGATTGTCGAGAAAATCGAGTTCGCCATCGCTCAGGTGGGCGACGCCACGACTCAGCGTACCAAACCAATAAGCCCCCTGACTGTCTTGCTCTACCAGAGTGACGGCTTGGTTAAGCAAGGCGCCATCGAGTGGTGTCCACCGCTGTTGTTGATATCGCCAAGCGCCATGCTCAGAGCCGACGAGGAGAGCACCATCGTTAGCGGTGGAAACGTAGAACACTTTTTCGAACAGGTTATGATGAGAGATGGGTGTGGCACCCTGCTGTGCCGATAAGAGATAAACCCCTTTCTCTGTGGCGGCATAGATATGCTTGTTGGGCGCTAACGCGAGACGATAACTACTGATTGTCTCGATAAATTGAGTAGGCTGGGGAGTGGGCATTTGCAGCTGTTCAGCCGTGTAATGGACAACACCCATGCCTTCGATAGCGAGCCAGAGGCCGCCGTCAGCGTCACGTAGAATATCGTTCACTAAACTGGGTGCGGTCGGTAAAGCGTGCCATGAAAACCCTTGTCGCATCACGACACTGCCGCGCACGCCACCCGCGTAGAGTTCATTTTTAGGGCCAACCGCCAACGCGCGTGTGCCGGAATCTTGCATCTGGGTTTTGGGGCCGCGATCGAAAAGAACAAACTCCAGCCCGTTGTAACGGGCTATGCCTTCCCACGTTGCGAACCACAGGTAACCATCTGTGGTTTGTTCAATCGCGTTAATGCTATTGTGAGGCAGGCCACTTGCAGAGGTCCACGTTTCGATAAAATAATCGGATAGCTGGTTATCATCGGCATGACTTTGGGTCATCAAGCTGAGAGAAACGAATAGCCAACTACACACTAAAAGTGTGAGTGTGTGGCATGGTCTAATCCTTGATAAAGCCTGCTTAATCCGTTGGCACATCTTTTGTTCTTGTTTGCAATTCCAAGTAGACTGGCGATTCTATCTTAACCTATGTCTAGTTCTGGCACCTTGAGGTCAGGTTTTAATAGGCAAGTTGAGAAAGATCACATTAGAAACGCAAACCTTGGCTAGGCGTATTAATTCAATGATGCAGTTTATGGCGATCCGCCAGCAACTCTTAGAGCAAATCAACAGTGGTCAACTCGACCCCGGGCAAAAGCTGCCTTCAGAGCGGCAGTTAGCGGAAGCTTTCCACACGACGCGTGTCACTTTGCGTGAAGCACTCGCGGTTTTAGAAGCAGAAGGGCGTATCTATCGGCTTGATCGCCGAGGTTGGTTTATTGCGCCGAACCCTTGGCGGTATAACCCCAGTGACTTGATGGACTGGACGACTGATTTCGCCGCACAAGGCGGACAGTTTGCGATTCAAAAAGAAACGACAACGCTAGCCAGTGCAGAAATGAGCCAACAGATGCACTTGCCACCCTTTAGTGCGATTTATCAAGCAGAAGGCATTGTCTCATCGGTGGGTGTACCTGTGGGGTATGTTCGCACTTACTTACAACCTGACTACTACCCACAATATCAGCAGCAGACGATGAGCGAGAAATTGTCTGCCAATGTAACCATTCATCAATGTCACTGGACCAGCCGTTGGGAAGCCTTAGAAGGGGCGCCGATGGCGGCACTCAATGTGGCGGTTGGTACACCCGCATTGAAATTGGAGCGGCATTGGTTGATTGAGCGAGCAGGTCAATTACAGGCCATTCGCGTCGACGAAGAATGGTGGCGCCAACATGCGATTGCGCTAAGTAGCCATTCAAGGTGAGATCGCTACATACGCCTTTGAAAACAATTGCTTTAGCCCCTCAGCTGAGTATTCGCGGTGCACCAATGGGTGGGTCGTGGTGAGCGCGTTTGGGTTAGCGTTAAAGTGTATGGTACGCATGTTGGCGTTAATACCCGCTTGAATGCCGCGATTGGTATCATCAATAAAAATGCACTGTTGAGACGGGCATGCCATATTCATGGCAGCATAATGAAGCAAGTCTGGCGCAGGTTTCCAGCTGTTGGTATCAAAGGCGCTAAAGAGTCGGTTTTCAAAATAAGGCATTAAGCCGGTCAGGGTTAGCGCGTGCGCCATCTTTTCGGTCGGCCCATTGGAGGCAACACACATCTCAATGCCTTGGGAGACCAGTGTTTTTAGCACTTCTTCAATACCTGCAGTGGGTTGTAAAGATTGTTCAAATAGCTGGTGGCACAAGGTACGGAATCTTGGTTCTAGTTGGTCGATAGGAAGTTGCACGGCATAGCGCTCACAGGTTTGGCGCAACACGTCGGTGAGTTTGCCACCCTCAAAATGATCCAATGATTCTTGCAAGTCAATTGCCACGCCGAAAGACGCAAATGTAGCAACTAAGGCTTGGTGAGAAAGTTTCTCTGAATCAACCAAGGTGCCATCGCAGTCAAAGATAACGCAGGCAATTGGTTCATCTAAACTAAAGTGCTCCATAGTGGCTCCCTTGTGTGCCTCGCTTTATCGTTAGCGCTGAGTTGAAAATCAACAAGTCAGCGACCTTTGAAATGCTAACTGTGTCTTGCAATCTGTATTAATTCGTTATCAAAATTGGTCAGGGATCGACTTTTAAACGACATGGATTCACAAGGGTATGGATTATCAACACCAATGGATAAACGGGAATGTGATCGCACTCCCAGTCGGACAGGTTTATTGTGTCGGGCGAAATTACGCGGCGCATGCGGCGGAACTCAATAACCCGCTTCCAGAACAACCGGTGATTTTTATCAAGCCGCCAAGCGCGATCCAACCGCTCGGTCACTCTTTGACGTTGGCAGAGAAGTTTGCGCCGGTGCATTTTGAAACCGAGCTGGCAGTTCTGATCACCCAGCCGTTGTATGAGGCAACACCGTCGGAGGTACAATCTGGTCTGGGGGCCATGGCGTTGGGACTGGATTTAACGCGACGTGACCAACAAAGTTACCTAAAAGCACAGGGGCTGCCGTGGGAGAGGGCGAAGGCGTTTGCGGGTAGCGCACTGTTAACCCCCTTTATGGCAACCCCAAAGAATTGGGACGATGTTTTCTTTTCACTGGCGATCAATGGCGAACTCCGACAGCAAGGCCATACGGCACACATGATGACATCGGTCGTGTCGCTTATTGCTCATATGAGTGACACCTTTCCGCTACGTCCTGGGGATGTGGTGTTTACCGGCACCCCTGAAGGGGTCGGTCCCCTTGCTAATGGGGACAAGTTAACCTTACGTCTAGGGAAGTGCGATTTGGGTGAAACGCGCGTCGTTTATGCGTCTTCGTCAGTGGATAACCACGGAAATAACGCGGCTCGCTGAGAGGCAGTGAGTGCAGAGACACAGGCGATATTGCGTGTCGGAATCGCCTCGGGATCCTGACCGTAATGTGCAAGTGCTCGCGACATACTGTCTTCACGAATCAAATGAAAGCAGGGATAAGGCGCACGATTGGTGAGGTTCTCTGCATCATCAGGTTCACAGCCAGCAAAGCAATATTGCGGATGAAAGCTGGCGAGTTGGAAAGTCCCTCGCCAACCAAAATGATCGATAAGGTTCTCGGCCATCGATAGCACATCGAGATAATGTTCAAAATCATGGAGTGCGTCTGGGACGACGAGAACGGTAGTGTCTGTGATCGCCGGATCTGTCTGCGCCAAGTCGGTGAGTGCTTGGTATACGGCTTCGAGAATATCTGCATCGTCACACGCGGTGCAGATATCTATTTTGATTTGTTGATTTCGGCGCGGTTTGGCAGCAAAGGGACACAGGTTTAACCCGATAACCACTTCATCTAACCACGCCTCGATACGAGATTCTACCGTTTTCATCGCGAGCATCTTTAGTCTATTGGCCCGCTATGGTAGCCGCTTATTCAGTGAATTGTTAGCCTTTTTGCGGCGAGAGTTGATACGCCTTGGTACCCCATAACGGGACGGTCGACAAGCTATGCTTAAAGCTACCAGAGGTTTCTTTGGTGGAATAGGACAGGTACATCAAAGTTTGGTTTTTGGCATCGTAAATACGACGGATCTTCATAGACTTAAAGAAGATACTTTTTGATTTACGGAACACTACTTCACCGGAGTCGCTTTTATCAATTTGTGCGATCATCTCGGGCGTAATCTCACCGGTTTGTCGGCAAGAGATTGCACTGTCGCTGGGATCGGCAAAGCTGAGGTCGGCTTCTACCGAGGCGACATGGCAGGTAACGCCTGTGACGATAGGATCAACCAAGTGATTGAGTTTGATGTCTTTCATGGTGAACATGCCTAAACTCACATCGCCTACCTCACTGTTATCACAGCCGGATAGCATCACGCTTAATGCAATGAGACAAAGTGCTTTTTTCATAACTGTCTTATGTTTTGCCCGAATAAATGTTGGCAAGCAGTCTAACACAGTCTGATTTCTGTGTGTTTTTACGCCAAATGAATAAGGTGGGAAATGATGACTTACTCTCGAAACTGTGCATCACCATCTTTACTGGATAGCGATTTGGGCTCAAAGGTAAGGAGCACATCAGCCGCGTCACAGTAGCTACCGGTTTCCGCAAACGCCTCTCGTGCCGCCGCAATTTTTCGCTCCGCAATACGGCGCACTTTTTTGTCGTTGTCCTGATCGCTAAATGTCATCTGCTGATTGAACATCTCGCGACTAAAGGTGGTTTTACAAATAGACTCGTTTTTTTCGGTCACCACTTGGCCCGTGTTAGCTGGGGTGTCGGACTCGGGTTGAGCATACACACAAAATGATAACAACGCCAACAAGGCGAAAAACGACTTAGTCATATATGAGTTCCTTAACCTATTCACACTAATAATAGCATTAAGCGGCGGTGTCGACTATCGCCGACATGGTCGTCTAGCTAGCTCATCAGTTTGGTGTTTAAGCAAACATAAAAAAAGCGACCCGTTGGCCGCTTACATTTTGTGTCGCTTATTACGCTTAGGTTTATTGCGGTTACAGCGAAAGGTCGTTCTCAGATACAGAGTGAGAGAGTTGCGTCTCGCCGATCGTTTGGGCGCGACGTGCTTCAAACCAATAGCCGAGTGCCGCGATCCAAATCATGGCATACGCCATCAGCTCAGTGCTTTCTTCTGCAATGCTTTTCACATCACGCACGTAATTGGCGCCCATCGCTTGCTCCCAAAGCACGCCCATGCCAAACAAACGCGAGTAAACGAGTAACAGCGCTAAGGCGACCATCAGTACGGGAGCGAATTTAGATGTGACGATCCTTGCCAGACTTTCAGCCGTTTCACGCCAGTTTTTGGCTGCTGGCCAGAGAGCGAGTGCCGTGACGGTGAGCGCCGGGATTTTCCAAAAACCGTGGAAAACCACATCTAATGTTGCATCAAGCTCACGGATCATTAGGACTAAGAAAAAGGCACTCATTAGCGACGCAGCCGAGCTGTACGCGCGATTCACATACGCGACACGTCGAAAAGTAAATACGGACGCGGCCAATAAAATAAGCTGGGAAAGCTCAATCAATGACGCCTCAGAGGCAACGTTATGGGCGGCGACGCTGTAATGAATAATGCCAGCGATAGCCGCAAAATAAAGCGCAATAGCTAGGAATTGCCCGGCACCATGAAACACGGTCCGAACGGGGGAGGAAACCTGTGCCAATTTCATATCAACCTCAGATGCTCGAATACAAATAGTCCGTCCGATGGGAAACGCTAGCGGCACAACTGTGACGTTAGTCTCACTAATCTGTCCGTCGCGACGGATATTACGGAGGGATTCATAAAATCGCAATAATTATGTGAACAAAGTCACCTTTTGTTCAGGGTTGAGACAGGTAATGGACACTATTTACAGTGTAAACAGTGTTATGTTGCCAAGGCTCACTCGCGAGCAAAGAGTAAGGAGGACATTAAATAATTGTTTTACATCAGCATTATCAGGAATAACGATCGCTTTGTTTCTAGTGTTTTTATACACTGGCGTTAAATTCGTTGGACAAGGATAAAGCTGATGAAAACGCTCAAAGCGAGTTGCCTGTGCGGAAAAATACACCTCTCATTCCCAGATGAATTTCTTTATATGGGGAATTGCCATTGCTCTGAGTGCCGCAAATTTACTGGCGCTGATTACTCATCCGTGGGTGGCATTGAAAAGAGTAAAGTGATGATTGTGTCGGGCGCGTCAGATATCCGCTATTACCCCAAAAGTGACGAAACCGAACTTGCCTTTTGCGCGCACTGTGGGGCGAGTTTGTTTTCACATAAAGTGAAGAAAGGGCTGCTCAATATTCGGCTTGGCATCCTCGATACGCCACCGCGCCATGCACCGGATTTTCACATTCATACTGCGTCCAAAGCGCCTTGGCACTCGCCCAATGAAGCGTTGAAACAATTTGAACATGGACCTGACTGATGGGAGAGACTATGCAACTGTTAGTGCGTCCACTGACGACCCACGATCGAGAGGCTTTGCTCGCGTTTGAGCAGGTTAATCGAACCTATTTTGAGACCTTCGTTGATAGTCGCGGTGACGCTTTTTATAGTCTTGACGGGGTTGCTGAGCATATTGAGTCACTGCTTATGCTTCACGCGCAAAACGAATACATTCCCATGCTGATTACTGATGCGAGCCAAGCCATTATTGGTCGCGTTAATATTAGCCAAATTGATGCGGTATCAGGGACAGGGTCGTTAGGCTATCGTATTGCTGAGGAGCAAACGGGTAAAGGCGTGGCCTCTCGCGCGGTCAAATATGCGATAGATGTTGCACGTGAGTATGGGCTAAATACACTGCATGCGCTGGCTGCGACCACCAATATTGCTTCTCAAACCGTACTAACACGCAATGGTTTTGTTGAGTGTGGCACGGTATCGAATATCGCCCGTGTCGCGGGACAAAGTATGGATGGTATTTGTTACCAAAAAGCGCTGAGGTAGCGTTAGATTCGACCGTGCGGATGATATGACGGTAAATATCACAATATGACTACAACTGGATACATTCGCACATCGAACTCATCTTACCAGTAACAAGATGATAACACGCATTGGGAGGGGCTAGTTTTGCAATAATGTATAGGTCATTAATTTTAAAACAGAAATTTTACTAGCTGCCGTCCGTGTACTTATATGCCTTTTCGACACACTCATACTTTCCACGTCTCTTTTGATTAATTAATGAACTAACTTAACCCTCACATTAGTACTGATA
>NZ_MUFK01000016.1:0-59776 GCF_001996085.1 Salinivibrio sp. PR5 | reverse complement strand
ATTATATAACTAATTGATGAAGTAATAGAAACCCCAAACTCATTAAGCGAAAGCTCTTGGTTCTGAATCGATTTTCCACCTAGTAACCTTCTTGGTTTAAATGCACCTGAGGGACGCATAAGGGCTTGAACCTTGGCAGCATGTTTAGTTATCTCACTCCAAGAAAACAACTCTAAAATATCGGAAATAAACTGCGAGTAAATTCCTGAATCTTTTAAGTCATGTTTGTACGCTGGCTCAGACTGGTCATAAAAACCTGACCACATTTCCAATCCGTTTGTCGCTGCGACAAACTTTGCCGGATTTATATCGACATCCCATAGCGCATTTAACTCGTTAGCATAAAGCCTGGCTTCTCTGTAAGCCTCATATAGCTCAGTGCCTGGGGCCTTAGCCTCAATCACTAAAACTGGTAATCCAGCATGGGTACAAACGTAATCTGGATAGTACAGTTTACTTTCCCTACCTTTACCGATATTAAAGCGTCTAATACTTCCTTTGCTCTGAATCTCAGACGAAGGAATTTCTAAACCATTGGGTTGTGGAAGAGTTAGCAGCGGATAAATAAATTTCTGCTCAACGTCGCTTTCATTCAGTATATTATCGGTGGTCCACATAAATTTCACATTCCATTGAAATGAATTGCATCGTAACCTGAACTTAGATTAACGCAGAAAAGGTGACAAAGCTACTCATAGGGGGGCTCACCAATCAGCATTATTGATCAAATAATTCACCTAATGCACTTATTATATAGGGATTTATTCCTATTACTCGATTCGGTAACTGACAGGCTTACCGAGTCTTATGGCTTTGCTCATCGCTTTCATCTTCGGACTTTTTAGGTGTTTTGAAACCATAACGTCAATCGTTGATAGATAGTGCAACCATAAAAAATGCCAGTCAATATTACTGACTGGCATTCATTTATTTACTAAAGGCTTATTAACTGTTTACGGCTAGCCCTACTCCCACTCAATCGTCGCTGGCGGTTTGCCGGAGACGTCGTAAACCACGCGGGAGATGCCGTCGACTTCGTTGATAATGCGGTTCGACACTTTGCCAAGGAAATCGTATGGCAGGTGTGCCCAGTGCGCGGTCATAAAGTCGATGGTTTCGACGGCACGCAAGGCAATGATCCAATCGTATTTACGGCCATCGCCCATTACACCAACAGAACGTACCGGTAAGAAAACCGCAAACGCTTGTGAGACTTTGTCGTACAAATCGGCGTTGCGCAGTTCTTCGATAAAGATTGCATCGGCGCGACGTAGAAGGTCACAGTATTCTTTTTGGATCTCGCCCAGCACACGCACACCAAGGCCAGGCCCTGGGAATGGGTGGCGGTAAAGCATGTTGTAAGGCAGGCCTAGCTCAAGGCCAATCTTACGGACTTCGTCTTTGAACAGCTCTTTGAGCGGTTCAACCAAGCCCATTTTCATTTCTTCCGGAAGACCGCCCACATTGTGGTGCGATTTAATCACGTGTGCTTTACCGGTTTTCGAGGCTGCTGATTCAATCACATCCGGATAGATGGTGCCTTGCGCCAACCATTTGGCGTTTTTCATTTTGGTGGCTTGCTCGTCGAATACTTCAACAAACACGCGGCCAATGATTTTACGCTTAGCTTCAGGGTCAGCTTCGCCTTTCAGCGCGTCAAGGAAGCGGTCTTCGGCGTTGACATGGACAATGTTGAGGCCGAAGTGGTCACCAAACATTTCCAGTACTTGCTCGCCTTCGTTAAGGCGTAGCAGGCCGTTATCCACAAATACGCACGTGAGCTTGTCGCCAATCGCGCGGTGAACCAGCATTGCCACTACTGAGGAATCAACGCCACCAGATAGGCCAAGGATCACTTCATCATCACCGACTAGCTCGCGAATACGCTCAACCGCATCTTCGATGATAGATGCAGGAGTCCATAGGCGCTCACAACCACAGATATTCATCACAAACTGCTCTAGCATGCGTTTGCCTTGGCGAGTATGCGTGACTTCCGGGTGGAACTGTACGCCGTAGAAGCGCTTCTCTTCGTTAGCCATCGCCGCAAACGGACAGGTGTCGGTTTCAGCGATTTTGACGAAATCTTCTGGTATAGCGACCACTTTATCACCGTGGCTCATCCACACATCCAATAGCGCGGTGCCATCTTCTGCGATCGCATCTTCAATACCATCAAACAAAGCACTGTTGGCAACACGCTTAACTTGGGCATAACCAAATTCGCGGTGCTCAGAGCCGGCCACTTTACCGCCCAGTTGCTCAGCCATGGTTTGCATGCCGTAGCATACGCCAAGCACCGGCACGCCAGCATTAAAGACATACTCAGGCGCACGCGGTGAGCCAGCTTCAGCGACACTTTCAGGGCCACCGGAAAGGATGATGCCATCAGGGGCAAAATCACGAATATCTTGCTCTTCTACATCCCAGCTCCACAACTCACAATACACTCCGATTTCACGGACACGACGTGCGATCAGTTGCGTGTACTGGGAGCCAAAGTCGAGGATCAAAATACGTTGAGCATGAATGTTTTTGGTCATTATCTGGCTTTCTCAATTAAGTGGAACAAAGGGGCGTTGTCAGCCCTCTTGGACGAATAGAAAGCAGTGTGGCCCTTAAGCCACACCGCCATACATTATCCGAGGCGATAGTTAGGCGCTTCTTTGGTGATGGTCACATCGTGAGCGTGTGACTCTTTCATGCCCGCGCCAGTCACGCGAACAAATTGCGCTTTGGTACGTAAATCGTTGATGGTGGCAGAGCCAGTCAGACCCATGCATGAACGCAAACCGCCCATTTGTTGGTGGATGATTTCTTTCATCATGCCTTTGTAGTCTACGCGGCCTTCAATGCCTTCTGGGACCAATTTGTCGGCAGCATTGTCGCTTTGGAAATAACGATCAGATGAGCCTTTTGACATCGCGCCCACCGATCCCATACCACGGTACGATTTGTACGCGCGGCCTTGGTAAAGCTCAACTTCACCCGGTGATTCTTCCGTCCCTGCCAGCATGGAGCCAACCATCACACAGGATGCACCAGCGGCAATCGCTTTACACATATCGCCCGAGAAACGAATGCCACCGTCAGCAATGACCGGAATACCATATTCCTGCGCAACCGCTGCTGCATCACTGATGGCTGTGATTTGTGGTACACCAACCCCGGTTACAATACGGGTGGTACAAATCGACCCTGGGCCAATTCCCACTTTAACGGCATCAACACCAGCTTCAATTAGGGCACGAGCACCGTCTGCCGTGGCAACGTTACCCCCTACGATTTGCAGGTTTGGATACGCGGCGCGTGTATCACGAATGCGTTGCAGCACACCTTCAGAATGGCCGTGTGATGAGTCAATCAAAAGAACGTCAACACCGGCTTCCACCAAGGCGGCAACACGCTCTTCATTACCTGCGCCAGCACCGACGGCGGCACCCACGCGCAGACGGCCTTGCTCGTCTTTACAGGCGTTTGGTTTGCTTTCTGCTTTCTGGAAGTCTTTTGCGGTGATCATGCCGCTTAGGTGGTGGTCTTGATTGACGACCAAGATTTTTTCCACGCGGTGCTGCTGCATCATTTGCTGAACTTGCTCTCGATCCGCACCTTCTTGCACCGTGGCCAAGCGAGACTTCGGCGTCATCACTTCATCAACACGCTTGCTCAAATCAGACACAAAACGCACATCACGACCGGTGATAATACCGACAAGCTCTTTTTGCGCGTTAACCACTGGATAGCCGGCGAAACCGTTGCGTTCGGTGAGTGCTTTCACATCCGCAATGGTCATTTCTGGCGTCACTGTCACAGGGTTTGTGACCATGCCCGCTTCGTAAATTTTAACCAAGCGAACTTGCTCAGCTTGCTGTTCAATGGTCATGTTTTTGTGGATAAAACCAAGGCCACCTTCTTGCGCAAGTGCAATCGCCAGACGGGCTTCTGTCACCGTATCCATCGCCGCTGATAAAACAGGGATGTTCAGGCTAATAGAACGAGTCAGTTGGGTTCGCAGATCCGCAGTGTTCGGAAGAACAGTGGAATGGGCAGGGACGAGGAGTACATCGTCAAAGGTTAGCGCTTCTTTCGCGATTCTCAGCATTGCAATATCTCACACCAAAATTTGTGAAGGGGAACAAAATATTGCCGCAGCATTATACGTATAGCGCAAACGTTTGGCTACAGGTTTTTACTGAGAATTTTCATTTATTGGTGTCTTTGATTTTAGGCGCTTAATATTCAATCACTTCGAGTAAAAATGCCCGCTCACGCACGGCATACGCTTAGCAATTGGCATCCTCAAAGCAGACAGGTAGTATGCGTGCAGGTGAATGAAAAAGGTTGGCGACGTGAGCACAAACAATCGCAACATTTTGACGGTATCTCGGCTGAATGCCGAAGTTCGGCTGTGTCTTGAGCGCGATATCGGCATTGTCTGGTTAAGCGGGGAAATTTCCAATTTTACCGCCGCAGTCTCAGGGCATTGGTATTTATCGCTGAAAGATAACCAAAGCCAAGTGAAATGTGCCATGTTCCGCGGTAACAACCGTCGTGTTACCTTCAAACCCAAAAATGGCGACCAAGTGTTGGTCCGCGCCCGAGTGTCCTTGTATGAGCCACGCGGTGACTATCAATTGATCCTCGAAAGTATGCAGCCTGAAGGAGATGGGCGGTTACAACAAGAGTTTGAGCAACGTAAGCAAGCGCTTGCAGCCGAAGGGCTTTTTGCCCAAAGCGAGAAAAAGCCTTTACCTACTCAACCACGCCGTATTGGTATTATTACCTCCAAAACCGGCGCTGCCTTGCATGATATTCTGCATGTACTCAAGCGACGCGATCCTAGCCTGCCAGTGGTCATTTATCCTACGCTGGTGCAAGGGCGCGATGCCGCAGTCAGCATCGCGCAAGCCATTGGTCGTGCTAATAGCCGTGCAGAGTGTGATGTCTTGATTGTGGGTCGTGGCGGGGGATCGCTAGAAGATCTCTGGTGTTTTAATGAGGAAATCGTCGCCCGTACCATCGCTGCCAGCACAATTCCTATCGTCAGTGCGGTGGGTCATGAAGTGGATGTAACCATTGCTGATTTTGTCGCTGACATGCGCGCTCCAACCCCTTCAGCCGCTGCGGAGCTGGTTAGCCGCGATCTGAGTTATCGGCTTCAGCAATATCAGCAACGCGAGCAAGCACTCAGTCGCGCGATGGCCGATGTGCTTTATCGTCAGCAACGGCATCTCACCCAACTGTCGCACCGTTTGTCCCACCAGCATCCGCGCACGCGCTTACAACAGCAAAGCCAGCGATTAGATGAGCTACAACGGCGCATGCAACAGGCGATGATGACCAAAATTCGTCGCGCTCAGGCGCAATGTAACCAGTTGGACGGCCGATTGCAGCGTGCAACGCCAATCCACACCATTCATCGCCAGCAAGGGCATGTGAGCCAGCTTGAGCAGCGTCTTAATCACGCCATGGACGCTCACTTGCAGCACGCACAACAGCGGTTACATACTCTGATGGCAACCTTAGATGCCGTTAGCCCACTGGCCACCCTAACCCGAGGTTATTCCATCACGCGTACGGACGATGGCAAGGTGGTGACCCAGACCGATCAGCTTAGCGTGGGTCAAACACTACATACCCATCTGCGTGAGGGTGACATCACAAGTACGGTCACCGCGCTTGCACCCGCTTCTGTCTCCCCCACGCAGGATTAACCTCTGCGCAACCGACTTCTTTCTGATCTGATTGTGATCGCCTGATCGAGGGGTTAATGCCCCTTGATCAGCTTCCTACCCTAAAAAGAATATTTATCAATACACTTCCCGAAAGCATAAGTTACATGTTCTGCATTTGGATTTTAAGCGATATAAAAAACTATTTAGGTGGATATTTTGGACGTGATCCAGAATTAATGAAAAGAGAATAGCGTCAGGTTATGGTTGAATTCTCACCGCTCAAAAACCCGCCTAGCGCGGTATGACAGCGGATCGTTTCACTGACTGTAACCTGCATTTTAATGTGATTTAGATCAACTAAATTCAGTAAAAGATCATGAAAAAGATCGTAGACCGGCATAGAGGATCAAAAAAAGCCCAGCGCGATGGCTGGGCAAGTGATTACTTTTTGTTTCGGTTTTTCACCATATCCATCAAGCGCTTGCGCTGTCTGGACTGAGAAAGCGTCAGCTTCTCTTTCTTCCCTTCATACGGGTTTTCACTATTCTGGAACTGGATCTTAATCGGGGTGCCCATAATATCGAGCGTCCGGCGATAGTAGTTCATTAAATAGCGCTTGTAAGAGTCCGGAAGTTCATTAACCAAGTTACCGTGAATTACCACAATCGGCGGGTTATAACCCCCAGCGTGTGCGTATTTCAGCTTCACTCGGCGCCCTCGAATCATCGGCGGTTGGTGGTCGTCCTGCGCCATCTTCATGATACGCGTCAGCATCGACGTGCCTACACGCTTGGTCGCTGACTCATAGGCTTCTTGAATCGACTCAAACAAGTGACCCACACCCGTACCGTGCAGGGCAGATATAAAGTGAACACGCGCAAAGTCGACAAAACCCAGACGGCGGTCGAGCTCTGATTTGACACGCTCTTTCACTTCGCTATCCAATCCATCCCACTTGTTGACCGCTAGCACAATAGAGCGTCCGGCATTCAAGGCAAAACCCAGTAGGCTTAAGTCTTGGTCAGAGATGTTTTCGCGCGCATCAATCACCAGCAACACCACATTGGCGTCTTCAATCGCTTTAAGGGTTTGGATAACCGAGAACTTCTCGACTTTATCCGTCACGCGCTTACGACGTCGTACACCGGCGGTGTCAATCATCACGTATTCGCGTCCATCACGCTCCATAGGAATGTAGATAGAGTCGCGTGTGGTGCCCGGCATATCGTAAACCACCACGCGCTCCTCGCCGAGCATGCGGTTAGTTAGGGTCGATTTACCCACATTTGGACGGCCAATAATGCCGATTTTAATCGGCTGGGCTTGGAGGCGGGCGTACTCGTTTTCCGCTTCCTCTTCGGTCATGGTGGTTTCGTCTACCGGCTCGATATCATCCTCACCGGTGAGATCAACCAAACCAGCTTCTTGGTCTTCTTTGGCTTGTTCCGCGAACGGCATCAGCGCACGGTTGATCAAGGTACTTACACCGCGACCATGTGCGGCCGCAATTTGGTACATGTTGTCCATGCCTAGTTGCCAAAAGTCAGATGCGGCGGTGTCCGGATCCATCCCGTCGACCTTATTCACCACCAAGAAAGATGTTTTTTCACGGGTGCGAATATGCTGCGCAATCTCTTGGTCGGCCGGGGTTAAACCCACACGACCATCAACCATAAACAGGACAACGTCCGCTTCTTCAATGGCGGCCAAAGACTGCTCGGCCATTTTGGTTTCTACGCCTTCCTCGGTGCCATCAATACCGCCGGTATCGATCACGATGAACTCGTGTTCACCTAGCATCGCTTTACCGTATTTTCGATCCCTGGTCAGTCCCGGAAAGTCCGCTACTAGCGCATCACGCGTGCGGGTTAGACGATTAAAGAGCGTCGATTTCCCTACGTTCGGGCGCCCTACAAGGGCAATAACAGGAATCATGTAGACCTCTTCTCTTTCATTCTCTTATCAATGAACAAGGCTCCTCACTGTCAGAGCAGTCAGGAGCCCAAAATAATTATGTTGGCTAATTCTACTCGATGGTCAGTTTTCTCATTTGACCATCACGTGTGATCACAATATAGCCGTTATCCGTTTGTACTGGCGCAACAGCAATGCCATTACCTTCCAGTGACTGCTGAGCAACAAACTCGCCGGTTTGTGGATCAAGCCAGTGCAAATAACCTTGGCTGTCACCTACCATGATGTAACCGCTGCTCGCCGAAGGTGGCGTGAGAATCCGGTATTCCAGCTCAGTGTTACGCCATTTTTCCAGGCCGTTACGTGCATCCAATGCCACGACATCGTCTTTATCATCAATCAGATAAACGGTGTTGCCCGCAACCATAAAGTCTGTCGCTGTCGAAAAATCACGCTTCCACGCCGCTTGGCCAGAGCGCAAATCAATCGACACCAATTGACCATTATACCCCACCGCGTACAGGCGGTCGCCTTCAATCACCGGAGTGGCATCCACATCGACCAGACGATCAATTTCGGTCGCCCCTTTCGGCGTGGCAATCGGAATTTGCCAGAGCGAGCGACCATCTTGGATCATCGCCGCGCCCAATCGACCATTAGCCATACCCCAAAATAAACCGCCAGAGATAGTGACGGGCGCACTGTCACCACGCAAGCTGAGATTGGGTACATCGTTGGTGTTGCTCCATTGCACTTCACCCGATTCGGCATCCAACGCAACTAGCTCACCGCGGCTGGTGTTAACTACCACCAGTCCAGCTTCAACCAAAGGTTTTGACAGGATCTCACCGTTGACGTTTTGTTGCCAAACGAGTTCCCCGTTTTCGGCATCCAGTGCATAAAGCACCCCGGTTTCTGCACCGACATAGACTTTGCCGTAAGACGCACTCAAACCGCCCGAGAGCAACGCAGGTACATCGGTTTGCACTGATTGTTCCCATACCGACTGACCGGTCTGTAAATCGTACGCGCCGATAAGGCCGTTACGATCTGCGGCAAAGACTTTGTCATAAGCCACGACCGGACGCAGTGCAGAGTAATAATGACCGACGCCATCACCGACTTGTGCTTTCCATTGCAAGCTTGGGGTAAATTGGCTATTCACCGTCGGCAATGGTGCCATTTGCACCACATCTTCTTCACCGGCACAACCGGCGAGCAACGCCAAGGCAGCTGCCATCGCCGCCCCACGCCATAATCCTTTTGTCATACCGCGACCTTACTGACTGAGGTTGTTAAGCTTCATGTTGACAGTTGGGCTCTCTGCCGCTGCAAGTGACGCCGCATAGGCGCTACGTGCCGCATCTTTGTCGCCTTTAAGCAGCATGATATCACCACGGATCTCTTCCACTTTTGCGCGCCAGCTTGGTGCCGTCACGCTATCGAGCTCAGTCACTGCGGTGTCATAGTTACCTAACTCCGCCTCAATCCGCGCAAGACGTGTGGCAATTAAGCCATGAATGGCATCGTCTTTAACCCAAGCACTGGCTTGACGAAGCTGTTCGCTCGCTTGCGCAAGCTCCCCTTGTTCAACCAGTTTTTTCGCCAATTGCATAGCAGCTAACGCACGATAGCCTTCGTGGTCTTCGCTTTTAACCACGTTCTCAAGGGCGGCAGTTTCGCCTTTGTCCAGACCACTAAGCGCTTGAACATATTGCTGTGAGGCTTGTTCCTTGCTCTCAGTCACGTGTGCTTGGTAGTAACGCCATCCATATAGCACACCCAATCCGACTACAGCGCCAATAACAACGGCTTTGCCGTTATCTCGCCACCACTTTTTAATCGCTTCAACTTGCTGTTCTTCTGTGGTGTAGACGTCCACGATCTGTCCTCTCTAAATCAAATCTGCGAGTGTCGCGGCGACCTCGTCTTGTTTCAAGGTTTGCTGCTCGCCGCCTTTCAAATCTTTTACTGCCACGGTGCCATTGGCGACTTCATCTTCGCCAAGCACCAGTGCCACAGACGCACCGACTTTGTCCGCACGTTTAAATTGTTTTTTGAAGTTACCCCCGCCAAAGTGCGACATAACACGTAGGCCCGGGACTTGCTCACGTAAGCGCTCAGCCAGCTGCATACCGGCAACGAGGCTGCCTTCTCCAACCGTGACAACATACACATCCACTGCAGGACGCACATCATCTTGGTTCAGGGTTTCGAGCATCAGAACGAGACGCTCGAGGCCCATCGCGAATCCAACCGCAGGCGTCGCTTTACCGCCGAGTTGTTCAACCAGACCATCATAGCGACCGCCGCCACATACTGTACCTTGGGCGCCAAGGCTGTCTGTGATCCACTCGAACACGGTGCGGTTGTAGTAATCAAGGCCACGGACCAAACGGTGGTTAACCTCGTATTGGATGCCTGCTGCGTCCAAGAGTTCACATAAGCCGGCAAAATGCTGCTTCGATTCCTCATCGAGGTAGTCGCTAAGCTTAGGTGCATCCACCAGAATGGCTTGGATGTCGGCATTTTTGGTATCCAACACACGTAATGGGTTGGTTTTCATGCGGCGTTTGCTGTCTTCATCCAAAACAGATTCATGCTGCATCAAAAAATCCACCAAGGCTTGGCGATAGTCAGCACGCGCTTGTGGCGAGCCAATTGAATTAAGCTCCAAACGGACGTGATCGGCAATGCCTAGCTCACGCCATAGGCGCGCCGTCATCATGATCAGTTCAGCGTCGACGTCTGGGCCATCAATACCGAACACTTCCACGCCAAATTGGTGGAATTGACGATAGCGGCCTTTTTGTGGACGCTCGTGACGGAACATTGGGCCGGTGTACCAAAGGCGATGCTCTTGGTTATACAGCAAGCCATTTTCAATGCCGGCACGCACACAGCCCGCCGTCCCTTCCGGACGCAGTGTGAGGCTGTCACCATTGCGATCATCAAAGGTGTACATTTCTTTTTCGACAACGTCGGTGACTTCACCGATGGCGCGACTAAAAAGGTGGGTCGCTTCCACGATAGGCATGCGTACTTCGCTATAGCCGTAAGCACTGACCACCTGCTTGACCGTGTTCTCTAGTTTTTGCCATAGGGGAGACTGAGACGGGAGGCAATCGTTCATGCCTCGAATTGCTTGAATTGTTTTAGCCACGTTAACTTCCGTTACCGATTAAAGAGTGAGAATGGAGAAGGCGGCCGTTAGGCTTCGCCTTCCTTTTCAATTTGTGAGACGTCGATGCGGTTCTTTTCATCCATCATCGCCGCTTTCGCGCGAATTTTTGCCTCAAGTGCGTCGACAAGGTTGTCGTTATCGAAACGCTCTTTCTGACGCTTGCCATCGAGGTAATAGGCGCTGCGTTTGTTGCCTCCTGCCAAACCTAGGTGAGAGACTTCGGCTTCACCGGGTCCATTCACCACACAGCCAATCACAGAAACATCCATCGGCGTGGTGATGTCTTCAAGGCGCTGTTCGAGCGCATTCACGGTTCCTATCACATCAAATTCTTGACGCGAACAGCTTGGGCAGGCAATAAAGTTCACCCCGCGTGAACGAATCCGCAGTGATTTTAAAATATCAAAACCGACTTTGATTTCTTCTACCGGATCAGCGGCAAGGGATACACGCAAGGTATCACCAATGCCTTCCGCTAATAGCATGCCTAGGCCCACCGCAGATTTAACCGCACCCGCTCGGGCGCCACCCGCTTCGGTAATGCCAAGGTGCAGCGGTTGATCGATTTGCTGCGCCAATTTTCGATATGACTCAACAGCTAAGAATACGTCTGAGGCTTTCACGCTGACTTTAAATTGATCAAAGTTGAGCCGATCGAGGATATCGACATGGCGCATCGCTGACTCAACTAGCGCGTCTGGGGTCGGTTCGCCATATTTTTCTTGTAAATCACGCTCCAGTGATCCGCCATTCACGCCAATACGGATCGGGATATTCTTATCTCGCGCAGCATCCACCACGGCACGGATGCGTTCTTCACGGCCAATGTTACCTGGGTTGATGCGCAAGCAATCCACACCGTATTCTGCGACTTTTAAGGCAATACGGTAGTCAAAGTGGATATCCGCGACCAACGGGATCGCGGTCTGCGCCTTGATCAGTTTAAAAGCTTCAGCCGCATCCATCGTCGGTACCGAGACACGTACAATGTCGGCGCCCACTTTTTCTAGCGCTTTTATTTGCGCCACCGTGGCATCTACATCTGTGGTGCGCGTATTGGTCATCGATTGCACCGCTATCGGCGCACCATCACCAATGGGAACATTACCGACGTAAATACGTTTAGACGGACGGCGTTTAATCGGGGATTCGGTATGCATGTCGACGTTCTCTGATTACTGCGGAAGGCGCAACCGTGCCACTTGGCCGGTTGGATAGCCATCAAGATCAATATTATCGCCATTAAAAGTAATGGTCACCGCACTCGGGGCGCCCAATACCAGTTGATAAGGCGGCTCACCGTTTAGAGTCAGTGCATCGCCGTTGGTTTTAATGCCCGTGGCCAAGCGCGCACCGGTGGCATCACGGACGTCAATCCAGCAATCGCTGCTAAAGCGCATGACCAATGTGTTGTCCGCAGCGACCGGCGCTTCGTTATCATTGCCGACACTGTCATTGGCAACGCGCTGGGCTTCATCGATTTGTTCGCTGATGCTCGGTTCGCTGGTCGTTGACTCTGGCGCCACGGCTTGTGTCGCTTGTTGTCCTTCGCTAGAGGCCGGCACCGATGGCTCTGGTTCAGCGTCCGAGATAGGTGCTTGTGCAGGCGCATCGCTTTGTGTTTCTTGCGGCGCGGCTTCTGGAAGTGGCTCAGCCACCGGCATGGTATCGGTGTCATTCGGCGTGGTCACCAACTCGTCCGCTGCTTGCTGTGGCACTATGGGTTCAACGGTTTGTTGATTTTGCCAGTACCAAGCACCCGTGATCCCAACCAAGATCAGCGCAATCACACCCGAGAGCATCATCAAGCGACTCTCGCTTTTCTGACGCCGTGTTTTGCGTGAAAAGCTCTGCATTTTTTGCACCGTTTCAGCACTATTGGCTTCCATATCGCTGGTACCAATCAGACTATCGGCGTCAATTTGCATCAGTTTGGCGTAGGATCGCAAATAGCCACGTGTAAACGTGGCCAATTGTTCGGTATCTGGATTGTTGTTTTCGAGATCTTCAATCACGCTCACGCGCAATCTCAGCCTGTCGGCAACATCGCGAACACTCCAGCCCATTTTTTCACGCGCTTGCTTTAATACTTCCCCGGGCGCAGGTTGAGTATGCGTTTGCGCTTGTTCTTCCGTCTGTTCAGTATTCATTCGCTAGGTACAATTGATATTCTTTGGATTCTGGAAACTGTTGCGCCAATCGTTGTGCATCATGGGCAGCTTGCTCCGCGTTGCCTTGTTGTTGATGTGCCTTCACTAAAAGCAGCAACCCCGCAGGGCGCTCGCCGATCTGTCTTTGCAGACGTTGAATTCGTGCGATAGCACGCGTCTCTTGCCCATCCTCGATTTCAAGTTTGGCAAGTTGCAATCCTGACCGCACTCGAAGTGGGTCATGATCGACGGCTTTTTCAAACAAGGCTTTTGCACTTTGCCTTTCCCCAGCGGTTAGCTGACAAAAAGCGGCATTTTCATAACTGTCTGACACCCGATGATAATACGGTTGCGCAATGGCTTGCAAAAATGCTTGCTTCGCCGCAGCAAAACGCCGCTGCTCACACAAAAATACACCATAATTGTTATATACATCGCCATTATCGGGCGCCTGGCGCAATGCTTGTTGATAAAAACGGTCGGCTTTTTCACTTTCTCCGACACGTTGTTGATAATACGCCATCGACAGCAAGGCACGATAGTAGTCTGGCGCATATCGTAGCGCTTGTTGTAAGTTTTGCTGCGCTTGTTGATAGCGATCACTGTTTAGGTAGCCTAATCCCAGTGATATTCGGGCATCTGCTGCCCGAATACTATCAAATTCTGAACTTTTTTGCTTTTCTACTGGCGTGGCACATCCAGCCAACGTCATGATGAGTAAGAGTACACAGCCAGTACGGTGCATGTCCCTATCCTTTTTCTGAGCCTAATGGTCAGACTGGACGAACAGGGATAACCTCCTGTGCACCCAGTCGCTTCTCGGCGCGTTTGGTTCGATCAATGATATCGCCAGCTAATTGTCCACAAGCGGCATCAATATCATCTCCACGCGTCTTACGTACAGTCACGGTAAAATCGTATTCCATCAAGGTTTTCATAAACCTATCGATACGAGAATTACTCGGTTTCTTGTACGGAGACTCAGGATACGGGTTAAATGGAATAAGGTTAATCTTCGCTGGCGTATCTTTCAGTAGCTCTGCGAGCTGACGCGCATGCTCCATATAATCATTGACATGATCGAGCAAAATATACTCAACCGTGACACGACCACGGTTCGCGTTCGATGTCGCAATATAACGGCGCACGGCATCAAGGAATGCCTCAATGTCCCAGCGGTCATTGATTGGCATGATCTGGCTGCGAAGCTCATCGTTCGGCGCATGCAGAGAAATCGCCAACGCAACGTCGATTTTACCGATCATTTGCTCAAGGCCTGATACAACCCCTGAGGTTGAGACCGTCACGCGACGCTTCGATAGGCCGTAGGCGTTATCGTCTAGCATCAGGTTCAACGCTGGGATCAGGTTTTTCATGTTCAGTAACGGCTCGCCCATGCCCATCATCACCACGTTAGTGATCGGACGGCGACCGGTTTCTTTTTCAATCCCAATTTCTTTCGCCGCACGCCATACCTGACCGATGATCTCAGACACGCGCAAGTTGCGGTTAAAGCCTTGGGCACCGGTCGAGCAGAATTTACAATCCAGTGCACAACCAACCTGCGAAGAAACACACAAGGTAGCCCGGTCATCTTCTGGGATATAGACGGTTTCAACATCTTGGCCAGCCACACGCATGGCCCATTTAATGGTGCCATCTTTTGAGTACTGGGCCGATGCTACTTCTGGTGCGCGGATCTCCGCCACACGCTTGAGTTTCTCACGCAACTTCTTGTTGATGTTGTTCATCTCATCGAAGTCGTCGCAACCGAAGTGATAGATCCACTTCATGACTTGGTCGGCACGGAATGCCTTTTCGCCGAGCTCGTCAGCAAAATATGCACGGAGTGCCTGCCTGTCAAAATCAAGCAGATTAACTTTCTCTGTTGTCATTGGGGGTTGCCTCGTAAGAACTAGCTGTGTGGTAAAGACAAGTATATTCGCCATTGCGTCACGCTGCTTGTCCGCCCTGTCATGCCGACAAGGGGCTGGCGTGCGCGCTCAAGGCGCGAAATTGTACAGGCTTTAGATCACAGTTTCCACTCTCAGCGAGCAGGGTTATTTGCACTTAAGACGTAAAAAAAGAGGCCAACGCCTCTTTTTAAAACACCCGTGCGCTAAAAGCGTGATTAGCAACGAGGATGGACCTCATCAGCCGTGAAGAAGTAAGCAATTTCACGCTCAGCAGACGCGGGGCTATCCGAGCCATGCACTGAGTTGTATTGCATGCTTTCTGCAAAATCGGCGCGCAAGGTGCCACAGGCCGCTTCTTCTGGGTTGGTTTTCCCCATTAGCTCGCGATAACGGCTAATCGCGCCCTCACCTTCTAGCACTTGGACCATAATGGGACCCGAGGTCATAAACTCAACCAGTGACGCAAAGAACGGTTTGCCTTGGTGTTCGGCATAAAACCCTTCTGCTTGCTCCTTGGTCAGATGCAGCATTTTCGCTGCGACAATACGCAAACCAGCACTTTCGATACGCTGATAGATAGCACCAATGAGGTTACGCTCTACGGCATCAGGCTTGACGATAGAAAAAGTGCGTTCAATGGTCATTCGCTTTTCCTTTCACTCTCTATAATGGGCCTCAAGGGACGATACGGGCCTACCCTAGCAGACTTTATCCGTGCGCCCTATGGCTAATCAGGCGAAGCGTTAACTGGCACAAAAAATCAGTGACATGCTTCGCCTGTTTTCAGTCAATGAGCAATTATTTCGCCTCATCCAGCAACACACGGGCAAGGGTTTTCACGCCCATACCGGTTGCGCCCACCGCCCATTTGTCATTCGCGGCTTTTCGGTAGGTGCCGGAGCAATCAACGTGCATCCAACCTTTTTGATAATCCTCCACGAAGTAGGACAAGAACGCAGCCGCGGTGCTCGCGCCTGGCATGTATGCACCAGAAGACGCATTGGCAATGTCCGCGAACGATGAAGGCAAGAGTTTCCGGTGGAATTCTGCCAGTGGCAGCGGCCACATACCTTCACCTTCTTGCTGCGCCGCCTCAAGGGTGCGATGCGCCAGCGAGTCGTCAAAACTGAATAAAGCGTGATAGTCATTACCCAACGCGGCTTTCGCTGCACCGGTTAGGGTCGCGCAATCAATCAAGAGTTCAGGCTTGTGTTCACTGGCGTACATCAGACCATCGGCTAAGACTAATCGTCCTTCCGCATCAGTGTTGAGCACTTCGACCGTCACACCGTTTTTGTAGGTAATGATATCCCCAAGCTTATAGGCGCTGCTTGAGATCATGTTTTCTGCGCAGCATAGGATCAGTTTGACGCGCTTATTCAGCCCTTTAGCAATCGCCATCGCTAATGCGCCGGTCGCGGTGGCAGCCCCCCCCATATCGGCTTTCATCGACGCCATAAAGTCAGACGGCTTAATGCTGTAACCGCCCGAGTCGAAGGTGATCCCTTTCCCCACTAAACACGCATAGACAGGGGCAGATTCATCACCAATTGGGTTGAAGTCAAGCTGCAGCATGGTCGGTTTACGAGCCGAACCACGTCCAACGGTGTAAATACCGTTCCAGCCTTGCTCAAGCAAATCGGTGCCAGAAATAATTTTATAACTGACCGCCTCCGGGGCCATGGATTTGACAAACTCCCCCGCGCGGGCAGCTAGTTGATGAGGGCCCACTTCTTCGGCAGTTTGGTTGATAATGTCGCGCACCCAATCGCCCACTTGCTGGCGCAGGGCGAACTCATCGGCATCGGCGCCACTGAGGACGGCCTGTTCAAATGCGACGGTATTTTTCGGGCCGCGCAAACCTTGATAGAACGCCCACGCCAGTTCCAAGTCCCACTGGTCACCACCAAGCGTTAATGCGGGTACGCCTTGCCCTTCAAGCTTGCGAGCGGCTTGCTGTACTCTATCGCGTTGCGTCTCGCCTTTTGGCGCGTGTACAACCGCTTTATCCGCCTCAAATGAGACCAAGGCGTTCTCGCCCCAATGCGCGGCTGCCGGTTCATGCGACAAAGTAACCATTAATGTTTCAGACATAGTTGCACTCCTTGTACTATCGCGCTGCTTTTTGCTGCGCAGCGTCATCCGGCTATCTTAATCGAGGTCGATGACAGCCAGTTGAATGTAAAAAAGCGAGCCGATTGGCCCGCTTTTAATAATGTGTTAGATATTTGGCCACAGATACTGTGCCGAGGCAGTGGCTAAAATACAAGTATTATCAGCCACTCACGAGAGTTAACCCTCAGTCTAGCTCATCCATCCAACACATGATGATCGCTTCTAGGATACGCTCATTGGAGCGCTCCGGATCGTCATCAAAATCCTCTAACTCAGTGATCCAACGGTGTAAATCCGTAAAGCGTACCGCTTTAGGATCCACATCTGGGTAAATATCACTCAGTTCAATCGCGATATCGCGTGAATCTGTCCATTTCAAGCTCATCTTGCTTCTCCGTCCTTAGCGGCTTGGATTAATGGTTTTCTGCCGCATGGTTGAGGGTATAACGTGGGATCTCGACCACGAGATCTTCATCCGTGATTTTTGCCTGACAGCCGAGACGCGATTCAGGCTCCAGCCCCCACGCTTTATCCAGCATATCGTCTTCTAGCTCGTCACTTTCGTCGAGTGAGTCGAAGCCTTCACGAACAATGATGTGACATGTGGTACAGGCACAGGACTTTTCACAGGCATGTTCAATCCCAATACCGTTTTTTAGTGCCACGTCGAGAACCGTTTCACCTTCTTTGGCCTCTAATTCTGCGCCTTCTGGACACAAATCTTGGTGTGGCAGAACAATAATCTTAGGCATGATTACACCTCATCAATGGATTGGCCGGCCAACGCATGACGAATCGATTGGTCCATGCGACGTGCCGCAAAAGTCTGGCTTGCTTTATCCAGCGCTTTGATTCCGGCTTCTATCGCAGCGCCATCATCACCGTTGCGCAGAGCGATCAGTTTTTCTATTTCATTCACCAGTGCTTGTTGCTCATCGGCATCAAGCAAGGTATCGCCATCTTGTTGCATCGCAACAAGCAGCCCTTCAATCACGCGGTCAGCTTCAACACGCTGCTCTGCTAAGTAGCGCGCGTCTTTGTCTTCCGCCGCATGGGTAAACGATGATTTGATCATCGTAGCGATCTCGTCATCGCTGAGGCCGTAAGACGGCTTCACTTGGATGGACGCTTCAACCTCGGTCGATTTTTCCATCGCGGTGACAGACAGCAAACCGTCAGCATCCACTTGATAGGTGACGCGCACATGTGCCGCGCCAGCCGTCATGGGTGGAATGCCTTTCAGACTAAACTGGGCCAGTGAGCGACAGTCGTCGACCATCTCACGCTCGCCTTGTACCACATGCACTTTCATGCCAGTTTGGCCGTCTTTGAAGGTCGTAAACTCTTGCGCTTTGGCGACAGGAATCGTGGTATTACGTGGAATGATTTTTTCCACCAAGCCACCCATGGTCTCAATACCGAGTGATAAGGGGATCACATCCAACAACAACATGTCAGAGTCTGGCTTGTTGCCGACTAAAATATCCGCTTGAGTGGCCGCGCCCATGGCAACCACTTTATCTGGGTCAATGCTAGTGAGGGGCTCACGACCGAAGAATTGGCCAACCTGCTCACGAACCGCAGGCACACGGGTTGAGCCGCCCACCATAACCACTTCCAGCACCTCATCAGCACTGACACTGGCATCTTTCAGTGCACGACGGCACGACATCAAGGTTTTCTTGATCAGTGGCGCCACCAGCTGATCGAACGTTTCTCGCGTCAGCACGCCCTGCCAGCCAAGTACATCAATGGCCGTGGTGTCCGCCGACGATAGCGCAATCTTGGCTTGTGTCGCCGCGTGAAGTACCGTACGACGCTCATCGCCACTCAGGGTTTCAAATCCGGCTTGCTCGCAGATCCACTGTTCAACCAAGTGATCAAAATCGTCGCCACCCAGTGCCGAGTCACCGCCTGTGGCCATGACCTCAAACACCCCTTTCGAGAGGCGCAAAATAGAAATATCAAAGGTACCGCCGCCAAGGTCATACACAGCAATCACGCCTTCTTGACCAGAGTCGAGGCCGTAGGCAATCGCCGCCGCGGTTGGCTCGTTGAGCAGGCGCAAGACATTGAGGCCTGCAAGTTTGGCCGCATCTTTGGTCCCTGCGCGCTGCGCATCGTCAAAGTAAGCAGGCACCGTAATGACCACGCCTTCTAAGGCGTCGCCCAGGCTGTCCTCTGCGCGCTCACGAACGGCACGTAAAATATCAGCCGAACCTTGAACTGGGTTAATCGCCCCTCGACGCGTCTCGACTTGTGGAAGGCCGTTTTCGGTTTTAGAAAACTGATAAGGCAAATTAGGGTAGCGAGCTTGGACATCTTCCAATGAGCGCCCCATCATACGCTTCACGGACACCAAGGTGTTCGCGCTGTCTGTCTGCACTTTGTCTAGTGCATCGTAACCGACAGAAACAGTCTCTTCACCGTAGTGGACGACGGAGGGGATTAAAGGTCGGTCTTGATGGTCGTTCAAGGTGGTCGCCTTGCCACTTCTCACCGACGCTACCAAGGTGTTGGTGGTCCCTAAATCAATGCCCACCGCGTGTTTGTGCTCGTGCGGCGCAGCACTTTGACCGGGTTCTGAAATCTGTAACAGTGCCATGTCGAATCCTTAAACTTTACTGCGTTGACAGGCGAATAAGTGCAACATCAGCCCATGAGCTGATCTTCAACGCGTTCCACTTCTTGACGAAGTTTGACCGCAAACTTGAGCTTACGAACGATCACCGCAGCATCTTGCCACTGCGATTGTGCTAGCGCGGTTTTAACGTCCGCAATCAAGCTGTCGTAAAGCGCTTGAGCTTTCTCACCAAAATCAAACAATGCCGCGTCGTCATGACTGTCGGTGATTGACTCAAGTTCTTCGCGCAGCATCATTTGCTGCATTAAAAACTCCGGATCCTGCATGGTCTGTTGCTCGTCTTTCAAGTCAATGCCTTGCAGGAGCAGCATGTATTCTGCGCGACTCACCGGATCTTTTAGGGTCTGGAACGCATCGTTTATTTGGGATGCTTTCTGTACCGCCTGAAGACGGGTCTTATCGTCTTGGCTAGCCACATTGTCGGGGTGGTACTGACGTTGCAATTCCCGGAATGTGGAAGAAAGCGAGCTACCGTCCAGCTCAAACTGGTACGGTAGCTCGAAGAGTTCAAAATGATTCATGTGCTCTCACGAATTACACGTTAAAGCTTTCGCCACAACCACACTCGCTGCTCACGTTAGGGTTGTTGAACTGAAAGCCCTCATTTAGGCCTTCTTTCACAAAGTCCAGCTCTGTCCCTTCGAGATAAAGCAGGCTTTTGCTGTCGACGATCACCTTTACACCGTCACGTTCGAACACCTGATCGCCTTCTTGCAGCTCATCAGCAAACTCAAGGACATAAGCCATGCCTGAGCAACCTGACGTTCTGACACCCAGTCGCAGGCCGATGCCTTTGCCTCGGTTATCCAAAAAAGCTCTGACGCGATCAGATGCCGCTTGTGTCATGGTAATCGCCATAGTTACAACAACCCCTTGGTTTTACTGCTGGTGTTTTTTCTTGTAATCACTCACTGCCGCTTTGATAGCGTCTTCTGCCAAGATAGAGCAGTGCACTTTTACCGGCGGAAGTTCTAGCTCTTCGGCGATCTCTGAATTTTTAATCGCGGCGGCATCATCAATTGAGCGGCCTTTTACCCACTCAGTCACTAGCGAGCTTGATGCAATCGCTGACCCACAACCGTAGGTTTTAAATTTGGCGTCTTCGATGATGCCTTGGTCGTTCACCTTGATTTGTAGCTTCATAACGTCACCACAAGCCGGCGCACCTACCATGCCGCTACCGACAGACGGATCATCTTTTTCAAACGCACCGACGTTACGTGGGTTTTCGTAGTGGTCAATTACTTTATCGCTGTAAGCCATAATCGTTTCCTCAAATATGATTGCTCACTGTTGCCAGCTGGCGCGTTTTTTGAATTAGTGGTGCGCCCATTCAACGGTACTTAGGTCGATACCGTCTTTGTACATATCCCACAATGGAGACATTTCACGCAGTTTGTTCACCGCTTCGCGGACTTTTTCAACCGCGTAGTCCACTTCTTCCTCTGTGGTGAAGCGGCCAAATGAGAAACGCAGTGAGCTGTGTGCAAGCTCATCGTCACGTCCCAGTGCACGCAATACGTAAGAAGGCTCAAGGCTTGCTGACGTACAGGCTGAGCCTGAAGAAACGGCAAGGTCTTTCAATGCCATCAGCAAAGATTCGCCTTCAACAAACGCAAAGCTCACGTTTAGGTTGTGTGGAACACGCTGTTCCATATCACCGTTGACGTAGACTTCTTCCAGATCTTTGACGCCTTCGTAGAAGCGGTTACGCAATGCCAGTGCATGTTGGTAATCTTTTTCACGCTCTTCTTTGGCAATACGGAAGGCTTCACCCATGCCCACGATTTGGTGGGTAGGGAGTGTACCTGAACGCATACCGCGTTCGTGGCCACCACCGTGCATTTGCGCTTCGATACGTACGCGTGGTTTACGGCGTACATACAGTGCCCCGATACCTTTAGGTCCGTAAGCTTTGTGGGCGCTGAATGAAATCAGGTCCACTTTCATTTCTTGCACATCGATAGGCAGTTTACCGACAGATTGCGCCGCATCGACATGGAACATGATCTTGCGCTCACGACACAGTTCGCCAATGGCCGCGATATCTTGAATAACACCGATCTCGTTGTTCACGTGCATAATCGACACCAAGATGGTGTCGTCACGCATCGCAGCTTCGAGCTTTTTCATGTCTACCAAGCCATTTTCTTCTGGCTCAAGGTAGGTAACTTCAAAGCCCTCACGCTCGAGTTGACGGCATGGGTCCAACACCGCTTTATGCTCGGTTTTACAAGTAATGACGTGCTTGCCTTTCTTCGCGTAGAAGTGAGCGATGCCTTTAATTGCCAAGTTGTCAGACTCGGTCGCACCAGAGGTAAAGACGATTTCACGAGGATCAGCGTTACAGTAGTTCGCGATGTGCTCACGAGCGGTATCCACCGCTTCTTCTGCCTGCCAGCCAAAACGGTGCGAGCGAGAGGCCGGGTTACCAAAGAACCCGTCCATAGTCAGGTACTGACTCATTTTTTCAGCCACACGCGGATCAACCGGACACGTGGCTGAGTAATCAAAATAAATGGGCAATTTCATGTTTTTCTCCAATTACACCGACATGGTCATCAGGAGCGAACATTGACACCAATGGTGGCACTGTCTTGCTTTACTTGTGAGCTAAAAGAATGTCTGGGCGCCAAGGTGGCATCCAGTTTAGCGTCCTGACGATCTGCTACTTGCTTCACTTCGTTATCTTGCATCAGCTCACCGAGCGTGATGTCATTTAGAAAACCACTTATACGGGCACTTAAATCGCGCCACAAGGTATGCGTCAAACAGCGAGTACCGCCTTGACAGTCAGCTTTACCTTGGCACTTAGTGGCGTCTACGGATTCGTCAACCGCCGCGATCACGGCACCTACCGCGATATCAGTGGCTTCTACACCAAGACGATAACCACCGCCTGGGCCACGAACACTGCTCACTAGCCCCGCCTTACGCAGGCGAGAAAAAAGTTGCTCAAGGTAAGACAATGAAATGCCTTGACGCTCAGAAATGTCCGCCAGTGGCACCGGGCCCTGCTCAGAATGAAGGGCGACATCGAGCATCGCGGTTACCGCATAACGGCCTTTCGAAGTCAGTCTCATAACACGCTACCTGTGGTGAATAGATGGTCAAATGGTTACATACTTGAGTGTTTTGGTCAAGTATTTACCTGAGTAATTTAGTCAGGTTTTATTTGCCCTATTACGTCGTGCCAATGAAATCGATCAATGCCGTTATGAATTCTCTTTATTGGATGGTGATGCCTCTGCTGGCTGGGTCCCTTTTTCAACCGACGACAAGACGCCTCGCAGAATATTAAGCTCTTGGCTCTCCAGCCTTGCGCGATTAAACAGACGACGCAATTTGGTCATCACCATGCCAGGATGCTGTTTACGAATAAAACCAGTTTGGGTTAACACCTTTTCAAGGTGTTGGTAAAAACGGCTCAGCTCTTCATTAAGCGGATAGTCTTGAACCTGACTCTCGCCTTGATACGCCTGGCTTTCTAACCATGCCATACGTAGCTCATAGCAGAGTGTTTGCACCGCCATGGCCAAATTCAACGAGCTGTAATCTGGGTTGGCAGGAATAGCGACATGATAATGACAAGTTTGCAACTCCTCATTTGTGAGTCCTGTGCGCTCACGGCCGAACACAATCGCAACCGGATGAGACGGTGCTTCAGACAAGGCCTTTTTCCCACACTCGCGGGCATCTAGCATCGGCCATTCTAGCGTTCGGCTGCGTGCACTGGTCCCAATCACCAAGCCACAATCGGCCACGGCTTCTTCAAGCGTGTCCACCACTCGCGCGTTATTGGCGATATCACTGGCACCGGCAGCCAGTGCAATGGCTTGTCCATCAACGTCACATTGAGGTGCCACTAGGGTCATACGGCTTAAGCCCATTACTTTCATGGCTCGTGCCGCCGAGCCGATATTGCCGGAGTGGGAAGTGCCCACTAGCACTACGCGAATTTGATCTAGCATGGTGTTATCGTCGTCTCTTGCACTACTGGGGTAATTATTGGCTTTGACTACCCGCAAGCAGAGGTCTGAAAGATCTGCGCAGTTTATCACAGTGCAATCGATAATACTTCTCAGCTAGGACAAGAGCGACTATTAACGAAAAACATGTTACCGCGCTAATTACCTGACTCGTGGCGATGAAAAAATAACCACTTTCCTTTTCATCCAGCTCTGTTATACTCTCGCCCGCTTTCGTTCTTTAACATCCGTTGGGAAAATCGTATGCATCCGATGCTAAACATCGCCGTCCGTGCTGCACGGAAGGCTGGCGACTTTATCGCTAAATCTGCAGAACACAGAGACAACATCGAAACCGCGCAAAAAGGCACCAATGACTTTGTCACCAATGTGGACAAAGGTGCTGAGCAAATCATCATCGACATCATCAAAAAGTCCTACCCTGACCACACCATCGTTGGTGAAGAATCTGGCGTTGCGGAAGGTAAAGATAGCGACTATCAATGGATCATCGACCCACTGGATGGCACCACTAACTTCGTTAATGGCTTACCTCACTTCAGCGTTTCTATTGCTGTGCGCATTAAAGGCCGCACCGAAATCGGCTGCGTGTATGACCCAATGCGTAACGAGCTATTCACCGCACAACGCGGTGCTGGCGCGCAACTTAATAACAAACGTATCCGTACCGGCAGCGCAAAAGATCTGAACGGCACCATCCTCGCGACGGGGTTCCCCTTCAAAGCGAAGCAACATGCTGAAGGCTTTATGGCCGTGATCAGTGCTTTGTTTGTTGATTGTGCAGACTTCCGTCGTACCGGTTCAGCAGCCTTGGATCTGTGCTACGTGGCCGCTGGCCGTGTGGACGGTTTCTTTGAGCTTGGCCTTAAGCCGTGGGACCTTGCGGCCGGTGAGCTGATTGCTCGTGAAGCGGGTGCGATTTGTACCGACTTTAGTGGCGGCACCGATTACATGCACTCAGGCAACATTGTCAGTGGTAACCCACGTATCGTGAAAGGTATGCTGGCAAAAGTGCGTGAGAATGCGCCTGAGTCGATGAAGAAATAATCGACACGACAGACGAAACAAGAAAAAAGCGGTGCTCATCGAGCGCCGCTTTTTTTATTACCAAATGGAGTGGTAAAGCAGCAGCCACCGAGTCGGTAGCCGACAGCATTAAGGCATAGAGTCGAACTCTTGACCTTCTTTTTCCACCTCGGGTACCAGCAAGTGCTCGCGAGTAATCCCCAATTTCAGCGCCAACGCTGACGCAACGTAAATCGAAGAATACGTACCTACCGTGATACCAATCAGCAATGCCATGGCAAACCCGTGGATCATTGAACCGCCCAAGGTGAATAGAGCGATAACCACAAACAAGGTGGTCCCGGATGTAATCGTGGTCCGGCTTAAGGTTTGTGAGATAGAGGCGTTGATAATCTCATCCGACTCGCCTTTACGCAGCTTACGGAAGTTTTCACGAATCCGGTCAAATACCACGATGGTATCGTTCAACGAGTAACCCACCACCGTTAGCAACGCGGCAACAATGGTCAAGTCTACTTCAACTTGGAACAGTGAGAAGATCCCTAAGGTGATGATCACATCATGCGCCAACGCCATAACTGCACCGGCAGCCAGACGCCACTCAAAGCGGAATGAGACGTAGATCAAAATACAAACCAAGGCAATGATGATCGCCAGACCACCCGCTTCGGTCAGTTCGTCCCCGACGTTTGGACCCACAAACTCAATCCGGCGCATTTCGACTGCTTCACCCGTGCCTTCTTTGATCGCACGGAGCACTTCGTTACCCAGATTTTCGCCCTGCATATCATCGCGCGGACGCAAACGGACCATCACATCCGTAGCGCTGCCGAAGTTTTGCACCACCGCATCGTCAAACCCATCAGCAGATAAGGCTTCACGAATTGCAGGCAAATCTGCCGGCTGCTCGAAGCCGACTTCAATCAGGGTTCCGCCAGTAAAGTCCAGCCCCCAATTCAACCATTTGGTTGACAGGGTGACCACAGACGCGGCAATCATGACAAGCGAAAAAACGAAGGCCAACTTGGACCAACGCATAAAGTTGATCGACATGTCTGGTTTAAAAATTTGAAACATGCTTGGCTCCCTTAAATCGACAGTTTCTTGACGCGTTTACCGCCGTACACCAGGTTAACCAGCGCACGTGTACCGATAATGGCCGTAAACATTGAGGTCAAAATACCGATCGACAGCGTCACAGCAAAGCCTTTGATTGCCCCTGTACCCACTGCAAACAAGATGATGGCAGTGATCAATGTGGTGATATTGGCATCAGCAATGGTACTGAAGGCATTGGAGTAACCCCGATCAATCGCATGTTGTGGATTACGCCCTTCAATCAGCTCCTCGCGGATACGCTCAAAGATAAGTACGTTCGCATCCACGGCCATCCCCACGGTGAGGACAATACCGGCAATGCCGGGTAGCGTCATGGTCGCCCCAGGAATCAAAGACATGATACCGATGATCAGCACGATATTCGCAAACAGCGCACAGTTAGCAAAAAGGCCAAAGCGACGGTAGTAAATCAAGGTGAAGATCATCACCGCAACCAATCCCCAGATACAGGCTTGCACACCCATATTGATGTTTTGCTGCCCCATAGATGGACCAATGGTGCGCTCTTCAACAATAGAGATGGGAGCAATCAAGGCACCTGCACGTAACAGCAACGCGAGGTTGTGTGCTTCTGCAGGCGAGTCGATGCCAGTAATCCGGAAGTTACGCCCCAACGCCGATTGAATCGTCGCTTGGTTGATCACTTCTTCGTGCTTTTCCAAGATCACTTTGCCGTTTTCGTCGCGCTCTCCGCTGTCTTTGTACTCAGCGAAAACCGTTGCCATCAGTTCACCAATATGGCGTTTACTGAAGTCCGACATCTTGTCGCCACCTTCGCTATCTAGCGAGATATTGACTTGAGGACGGCTGTATTCGTCACGTGACGAGCTCGCATCGGTAATATGAGACCCGGTCAGGATCACGCGCTTTTTCAACACGGTTGGACGACCATCACGGGTCATCATCAGCTCGCTACCCGGCGGCACTCGGCCAGCCATGGCAGCAGACAAGTCGGCGTCTTGATCCACTTCGCGAAATTCCAAGGTCGCCGTCGCGCCAAGAATTTCTTTCGCACGCGCCGTATCTTGTACACCCGGAAGCTCAACCACAATGCGGCTCGCGCCTTGACGTTGCACCAATGGCTCGGCCACACCTAATTCATTCACACGGTTACGCAAAATGGTGATGTTTTGTGCCACCGCGTAGTTACGAATTTCTTTCAGGCGCTCTTCTTTGTAGACGGCGGTCAGTTTGCCTTGATCGCCATCTACCGAGAAGTTCATATCCAGATAGTTGTTCGACAGCAGCTCAAGTGCTTTGTCTGTGTCTTGCGCATTACGCAGAAGCACCACAACGCGGGTATTATCTTCAATTCGAATGCCGCGGTAGCGAATACGCGCTTCGCGCAGATCAGTACGGAAGCTGTCTTCCTGCTGCGTCATCAGCTTTTCGAGTGCCGCGTCCATGTCCACTTCCATGAGAAAGTGCACACCGCCACGCAAGTCAAGACCAAGCTTCATAGGCGTGGCACCCAGCGCGTCTAGCCAAGTCGGCGTCGCCGGAGCCAGGTTTAAAGCCACCACATAGTCGTTGCTATCAAAACGGGACATCAGAAGATCGCGAGCACTGATTTGGGTCTCAGTGTCTTTAAAGCGGGCCAACACGGTGCCGTCTTCGAGCGCGATAGATTGATAGGAGAGATCGTTGGATTCGAGGGTTTGTTTGATGGAGTCCAGCGCAGTCATATCTACCGAGGCGCCACGCGCCCCGGAAATTTGTACTGCTGGATCTTCACCGTATAAATTGGGAAGCGCATACACGATGCCGGTAACCAAGATTACCAGCAACATGATGTACTTCCACAAAGGATAACGGTTTAGCACAGCATGCATCCTTTATGGTTGCGAGAATTAAAGAGACTGGATGGTACCCTTAGGTAGAACAGCGGTCACGAAGTCTTTTTTAATCGTCACTTCGTTGTCGTCGTTCAGGGCGATGACAATAAAATCATTGTCTTCAGCGATTTGGGTGATTTTACCCACCAAACCACCACCGGTCAGTACTTCGTCCCCTTTGCTCATAGAAGCCATCAAGTTCTTGTGCTCTTTAACACGTTTGGCTTGCGGGCGGTAAATCATAAAGTAGAAAATCACCGCAAAAAGGCCAAGCATGATAAATAGCTGCATACCACCACCTTGTGGTCCGGCTTCAGCGGCTGCGTGAGCTTGTGAGATAAACATTCAATCACGTCCTCGTTCTAGTTGTTGAATTCGAAATCAGTCGAGCGGCGGCACTTCCTTGCCACGACGCGCGTAGAAATCCTCTACAAAGGCATCTAATCTACCTTCGTCAATCGCGTGACGCAAACCTTCCATCACTCGTTGATAGTAACGTAAGTTATGGATGGTATTGAGGCGCGCGCCAAGAATTTCGTTACAGCGGTCTAAATGGTGCAAGTAAGCACGGCTGTAATGGCGGCAAGTGTAACAGTCACACTCTGGATCCAGTGGCGAGGTATCACTTTTATGTTTCGCATTACGGATCTTGATCACACCGCCGGTAATAAAGAGGTGGCCGTTGCGGGCATTTCGGGTTGGCATCACACAATCAAACATGTCTACGCCACGACGAACGCCTTCCACCAAATCTTCAGGCTTACCCACGCCCATCAGATAGCGGGGCTTATCTTCTGGTAGTTGCGGACAGGTATGCTCCAAGATGCGGTGCATGTCTTCTTTTGGCTCACCCACGGCCAAACCACCGACAGCATAACCATCAAAGCCAATCTCAGTGAGCCCTTTGACCGATACATCGCGCAGATCTTCATATACACCACCTTGCACGATACCGAACAGCGCATTTTTGTTACCTAATTTGTCAAAGTGATTGCGGCTGCGCTTTGCCCAGCGTAATGACATCTCCATCGACTTTTTCGCTTCGGCGTGCGTCGCAGGGTAAGGGGTACACTCATCAAAAATCATTACGATGTCTGAACCAAGGTCATATTGGATCTCCATCGATTTTTCCGCATCCATAAAGATGCGATCACCATTCACAGGGTTACGGAAATGAACCCCTTCTTCGGTGATTTTACGGATATCGCCCAAGCTGAAGACTTGGAAGCCGCCAGAGTCGGTCAAGATGGGTCCTTGCCACTGCATAAAGTCATGCAAATCCCCGTGCAGTCGCATTACCTCTTGACCCGGACGTAGCCAAAGGTGGAAGGTGTTGCCAAGCAAGATTTCGGCACCGGTTCCTTTAACTTCTTCTGGGGTCATTCCTTTTACGGTCCCGTACGTTCCTACCGGCATAAATGCTGGGGTTTCTACAGTCCCGCGCTCAAAGATCAAACGGCCACGGCGGGCGCGTCCGTCGGTTTTCTTCAGTTCGTATTCCACGAATCCTCCTCAGTGCCAGAGAAACAGTCTGGCGTGTGTCTTATGCGTGCAAGGTTTATCATGCCGCAAGCATCGCACGAGCAGTTAATCTCGTGTCGTTGTCGATGAGTCAGCGTCTTGCTGACGGGTAATAAACATGGCATCGCCGTAGCTGAAAAAGCGATAGCGCTCTTCAACTGCCGCACGATAGGCGGCCATCGTATGTTCGTAACCGGCAAAAGAGCTCACCAGCATGATCAAGGTTGATTCCGGCAAGTGAAAATTGGTCACTAACACGTCCACCAGCTGCCATTGATAACCAGGATAGATAAAAATCTGAGTATCGTTGAAAAATGGCGCCAACGGCTCACCGTTTTGCTTCGCCGCTTGTGCCGCACTTTCCAGTGAACGCACCGAGGTGGTTCCCACCGCAATCACGCGTTTACCTTGCGCACGGGTGTGGTTCACCGCATCAACAACCTCTTGTGGCACTTCCGCATACTCTGCATGCATTACGTGCTCTTCGATATTATCAACGCGCACGGGTTGGAATGTTCCGGCGCCGACGTGCAAGGTAACAAACGCCATATTGACGCCTTTTTCTTTAAGCGCAGCCATAATGGCATCGTCAAAGTGTAACCCCGCCGTTGGCGCAGCAACTGCCCCGGGCTTTTGGTTATACACAGTTTGATAGCGTTCTTTATCGCTCTCTTCATCAGGGCGGTCGATGTATGGCGGCAACGGCATATGGCCGATGTCGTTAAGCGTATCTACCACGCCTTTATCGCCGTTTAGCTGGATTTCGAACAAAGCATCGTGGCGTGCCACCATCTCTGCAGGGATCTGTCCGTCATCGCCAAGGAATAATTCGGCACCGGGTTTGGGGGCTTTAGACGCGCGCACGTGGGCGAGGAAACGACGTTCGTCGAGCACGCGCTCCACCAGCACCTCTATTTTACCGCCCGACGCTTTGCGGCCATACACACGCGCAGGGATCACTCGTGTGTTGTTGAACACCATCAAATCCCCAGGCTCAACCAGCTCGAGGATATCTTTAAACTGACGATGTACCACCTCACCGCTTGTGCCATCGAGTGACAATAAGCGACTTGCACTGCGATCCGGCTGCGGATAGCGTGCAATTAACTCATCGGGAAGTTCAAAGTGAAAATCGGATAATTGCATGACATTTGCCTAGATAAAAAGCAGGCCGCTAGTATAGGTTCACCACGGTGAATATCAAGCAAGGTGGAGGATTAGTCGCCGCTTAAACTGTCACATCTTATTGCACTTCGCCTGCCTTTTATAACAACTATCCTTGATACGTATCACGTCGAATTAGTGCTAGGTAGACTAGAGTGTAAGTATAGCTTCCCTTCCCTGTCTTACTGTAAGGAGGTGCCATGTTTATCGTTGATGACATGATGACCCGGCATCCACATACGCTCTCCCCGGAACACACCTTGGCCGACGCTCATACGCTGATGAGTGCCGAACGCTTTCGTCATTTACCTGTGGTTGATGATGCGCAGCGACTGGTAGGACTCGTGACGCAACGCGACGTGCTATCCGCTCAAGCCTCTTCGTTAGGTAAAGCGACTAACGGGGACAACGAAATGAATACGCCCCTGTCGCATTTTGCTCATCGTCAACTAGTGACGGTGGATCCAGAAGCCTCTCTACGCGCAGCCGCCTTGACCATGCTAGAGCGCAAAATCGGTTGTTTGCCTGTGATTAAAAATCAGAAGTTGGTTGGCATTATTACCGACAGCGATTTTGTCGCCATAGCCTCAACTTTGTTGGAAATCCAAGAAGAAACTGAGCCCATGGAGGCCGACGAATAAAAAAGGGGAGTGTCGCCACTCCCCGTTTCGTCCCATCCGCATGGGTTAGAACTGATCTTCTTCGGTTGAGCCAGTCAACGCTGTCACCGACGATTGACCACCTTGAATGGTGTTGGTCATTTGGTCAAAGTAACCCGTGCCCACTTCTTGCTGGTGCGCCACAAAGGTGTAGCCTCGTTCAGCCGCTTCAAACTCTGGGCGCTGCACTTTTTCGACATAGTGACGCATCCCCTCACCTTGCGCATAAGCGTGGGCTAAATCAAACATGTTGTACCACATGTTATGAATACCCGCTAAGGTGATGAACTGATACTTGTAGCCCATGTCTGAAAGCGCTTGTTGGAAACGGGCAATCGTGTCTGCATCCAAGTTTTTCTCCCAGTTAAATGAAGGAGAGCAGTTATAAGCCAGTAATTGATCGGGGTATTTGGCGTGAATGGCTTCGGCAAATTGACGCGCTTCTTCTAAATCAGGTTTTGCCGTTTCACACCAAACTAAATCGGCATACGGCGCGTAGGCCAAGCCGCGAGAAATGGCTTGCTCAATCCCCGCACGCACACGGTAAAAGCCTTCGGCCGTGCGCTCGCCGACAATAAAGTCTTTATCGTAGGGATCGCAATCCGAGGTCAGCAAGTCTGCCGCATTGGCGTCGGTGCGCGCAATGACTAAGGTATCTGTCCCTGCAACGTCCGCTGCTAAACGCGCTGCCACCAGTTTTTGCACCGCTTCTTGGGTCGGCACCAATACCTTGCCCCCCATGTGGCCACATTTTTTCACCGACGCGAGCTGATCTTCGAAGTGCACCCCAGCGGCACCTGCATCAATCATGCTGCGCATCAACTCATACGCGTTGAGTACGCCGCCAAAGCCTGCTTCTGCATCGGCAACAATCGGCAAAAAGTAATCAATGCCATCTTCCGGGCTGCCCCCTTTCGACCATTGGATCTGGTCGGCACGGCGAAAAGCATTATTAATGCGCTTCACCACCGCAGGTACCGAGTCGACGGGATACAGTGATTGGTCTGGATACATGCTTGAAGCGGTGTTGTTATCCGCCGCCACTTGCCAGCCGGAGAGGTAAATGGCTTCAATTCCCGCTTTGGCCTGCTGGACAGCTTGCCCACCAGTGAGTGCACCAAGGCAATTCACATAGCCCTTTTTGGCCTCACCATTGACAAGATCCCAAAGCTTAGCGGCACCGCGCTTGGCAATGGTGTTTTCTGGGACAAAAGAGCCGCGTAGGTTCACCACCTCTTCCGCGCTGTAAGTCCGTTTTACGTTTTTCCAACGTGGATTTTCTGCCCACTCTTTTTCCAGTTGAGCGATTTGTTGTTGGCGAGTTAAAGTCATGTTCCATTCCTCTTATTTCTCGGGCGCAAGCCCAGTCCTGTCAATCCATTTTGTTGTGTTGCTTCCGTGCCACTATGGCAAATACTGATACCCAGGTAGGGTTAAGAAGTTGACCAACTCATCACTGGTCGTCAGCTGTGCCATCAAGGCGGCTGCTTGCTGATATTGCCCGCGGGCAAAGACATCGGCCCCTAACTCGTGTTCCAGTACTTTCATCTCTTCACTGAGGTATTGCTCAAACAATGCCTTGGTAACTACTTGGCCATTGCTCAATGGCTTTTGATGTTTGATCCATTGCCAAATCGACGCACGTGAAATCTCGGCAGTGGCGGCGTCTTCCATTAAGCCGTAAATCGGCACACACCCATTACCTGAGATCCATGCTTCGATGTATTGCACCGCGACCCGAATGTTGTGTCGCATTCCCGCTTCGGTGCGCTCTCCGTCACAAGGAGCAAGGAGATCGGCGGCGGTAATCGGCGCGTCTTGCTCGCGGGAGATATGTAACTGGTTAGGCTTGTCACCCAGTGCGCGGTCGAACACCGCTTTAGCGGTATCTGCCAGCCCCGGGTGCGCAATCCATGTACCGTCGTGGCCGTTATTGGCTTCGAGGGTTTTATCTTTTTCAATCTTATCCAGCACCTGCTGGTTTTCAGCCGGATCTTTACTGGGAATAAACGCGGCCATACCGCCCATCGCTAACGCACCGCGCTTGTGGCAAGTTTTTACCAACAAACGGGAGTAAGCATTGAGGAAAGGTTTATCCATGGTCACGACTTGGCGATCCGGCAAGACGCGATCCGGATGATTACGCAAGGTTTTGATGTAGCTAAAGATATAATCCCAGCGGCCGCAGTTTAGAGCCACAATGTGGTCGCGAAGATGGTAAAGAATTTCATCCATCTCAAACACGGCAGGTAGAGTCTCAATCAATACGGTGGCTTTAATGGTGCCACGGCTTAGACCAAATTCATCTTCAGCAAATGAGAAGACGTCACTCCACCATGCGGCTTCTTGATAGGCTTGTAACTTCGGCACATAAAAGTAAGGACCCGAGCCGGTCTCCAATAAGCGACGATAGTTGTGGAAAAAATACAAAGCGAAGTCGAATAAAGCGCCTGGAATAGGTTTGCCCTGCCACTCTACATGCTTTTCCGTGAGGTGAAGGCCACGCACGCGGCAGATCAGCCGAGCCGGATTATCATTGAGCTGATAACGCTTACCAGTGTCAGGGTGGGTATAACTGATGGTGCCGTTGACCGCATCACGCAAATTCCGCTGCCCCTCAACCACTTGCGGCCACGCCGGTGCAAATGAGTCTTCAAAGTCTGCCATGAAGACCTTCACATTCGCATTCAGTGCGTTAATCACCATTTTGCGATCGACAGGTCCGGTGATTTCTAACCGGCGATCTTGCAGATCGCTGGGGATCCCACGAATGGTCCAGTCCCCTTGGCGAATTGATTCGGTTTCGGGTAAAAAGTCTGGCAAGGTGCCTGCGTCAATGCGCTGCTGACGGACTTCTCGCGCCGCGAGCAGCTCAGGCACGCGTGATGCGAACTTATCAGCGAGACTCGCCACAAAACACAACGCATCATCGGTGAGTATTTCAGCTTGTTCCGGTGATAGCGCTTCTGTCAGCACCAGCGATTCACGTAACGTTGAACACGCTTCAGTCATGTTGCCTCCCTGGCCTCAGTTGTAATCCAATCACAACAAAAATGATTATTCCGCCACACTGCAACTTTTCTAGACAATGTGGTCACTGTTTAATCAAGTTGGCGTAGTTTGGCGTAAAAATCAACTAGAGATTCATTTCAACCCCGCAACAAAAAACACATAAATACAAACAAAACAGAAAGTTAAATAAAATAGAGTATTAGCTCGAATTGATTTTTTTGTACGAATTATTAGGAGGATATAAACCTGCTACGCAGATCATATTTTTGTCACCTATTTGTAACTCATTACGTAATTTAACTACACATTAAGCGACAAAAGATGTGTGGGAGAGGTAATAAATTTATTATTATCAGCCAGTTAATCGAAACAGCAAGATGCGTTGATTATAAACCGACTCACTGGCGTGATAATAATCCAACGATTCTATTTCACTTAATGAGGTTTTATTGCAGAGGAATATGCTACTTAATCTGCTATTAATCGAGATAAAAACCTAAATAGCAGATGAGCGCTAGCTAGTCAGTGCGATTAAGTAATGCTGCAACCAGATCAGCCAATTTATTAAAGGTATCAATGCGACTCGATGATGGACGCCACACCATGCCAATTTCACGATACGCGGCGCGTCCGGGTGGCGTTTCTAGATGCACGTCGAGATTATCGATTAAGCCATGATCAATCGCCATTTGCGGAATAAATGTGACGCCATTGCCGTTGGCGACCATCTGAATCAAGGTATGTAAGCTGGTCGCCATGAACGGGTTAATCTTCTGTGAGGCTGTCATTTGGCAGGCAGATACCGCATGGTCCGTGAGACAGTGCTCGCGCTCGAGCAAAAACACCGACTCATCGGGCAAGGCATCATAATCCACCGGCAGCGTTAATTGCGCGGCTTGCTTGCGGCTCATCACCATCTTGAAAGGATCACGGCCAACAATGCGGCTGGTCATGGCGCCGATATCCATCGGTAAGGCCAAAATCAGCACATCCATTTCGCCGTGTTTGAGCGCGGTAAGCAAGTTCGCGGTGGTATCTTCTCGTAACAAGAGATCTAAATTGGGATAGCGCTGGTTAACCTGCTGGACCACGTCGGAGAGTAAAAACGGAGCGATAGTCGGAATACAGCCTAAACGGACTTTGCCATGCATAGGATCAGACTGAACGTGAGTGAGCTCCATTAAATCTTGGCTTCGGGCAAGAATTTCGCGGCTGCGGCGTACCACTTCCTCTCCCATACCAGTCAGCACCAAGGTTTTATTGTCTCTTTCAATGAGCTGGGCACCAATCAACTCTTCTAGATTTTGGATCCCGGCACTGAGGGTCGATTGGCTAACAAAACACAGTTTCGCCGCCTCGCCAAAATGACGAGTTTCTGACAAGGTAACCAGATAGTGTAGCTGCTTAAGTGATGGATATTTGTTCATTCTGTCAAACTTTATACAATCGTTTTTTTCGATTATAACAATCTATTAATTCCACTTTTTTCAATGTAGCAAGTCAGCTATAGTTTGTCTCGCTTATATAGGAACCTGATCTTCAGGCAAACTTTTTAATTAGGAGCTGAGTTATGGTACTCGTAGGTCGTCAAGCACCAGATTTTACTGCCGCAGCCGTACTAGGTAATGGCGAAATCGTTGAAAACTTCAACCTGAAAGAGTTCACCAAAGGCAAAAAAGCTGTTGTCTTTTTCTACCCACTCGACTTCACTTTCGTGTGCCCATCAGAGCTGATTGCATTCGATAAGCGTTTCCAAGACTTCCAAGCGAAGGGCGTTGAGGTTATCGGTGTGTCTATCGACTCTCAGTTCTCACACAACGCATGGCGTAAAACTGCCATCGAAGACGGTGGTATCGGTGCGGTTAAATACCCACTGGTTGCAGACGTTAAACACGAAATCTGCAAAGCGTACGACGTAGAGCATCCAGAAGCAGGTGTTGCTTTCCGTGGTTCTTTCCTCATCGATGAGGAAGGCGTTGTACGTCACCAAGTCGTGAACGATCTGCCACTTGGCCGTAACATCGACGAGATGCTGCGCATGGTTGATGCACTGAGCTTCCACCAGAAGAACGGTGAAGTATGCCCAGCACAGTGGGAAGAAGGTAAAGCAGGTATGAAAGACTCACCAGAAGGTGTTGCTGCATACCTGTCTGAGCACTCTGCTGACCTGTAATTATTAACGGTCAAAAGGTGACGTGCCCTACGCACTGGACAATGTGAGATAATAATGAGGCCCGGTTAAACCGGGCCCTTTTTGTATCTATTCTCCATAACACGTTACTTGCATCGTCACGATCCCCTCCCTTTCTACCGCTTCTACTAGGTAATTCCCCTGCCTGCTGTCACAATACAGCCTCTATTATTGACACTGTGTTACTCACTAAGGGGTGGTATGTCTGTCTTAGTCGAAGTTTGTATTGATAGTATTGGCTCTTTAAAGGTGGCAGAGCGCGCTGGCGCTGATCGCATCGAGCTGTGTAGTGCTTTGCGCCTTGGTGGACTCACGGCCAGTTACGGCTATATGCAACTTGCCGCCCAACAAGCGAATATTCCCATTTATGCCATTATCCGGCCACGTGAGGGAGACTTTTTATACAGCAGTGATGAAGCAGAAGTCATGCTCAAGGATATTGCGATGGCACGCCAAGCTGGATGTGCAGGCGTGGTGATCGGCGCACTGACAGCCCAAGGACAGCTCGACTTACCGCTTATCGATGACATGTTGGCAGAAGCCAAAGGCATGGGCGTGACGTTTCATCGCGCGTTTGACCACTGCGCCGATCCTGAATCAGCACTGGAAGCGCTTTTAGCGCGTCCCGCGATTGAGCGGGTACTTACTTCGGGCCAAGCCAGCAGCGCAGAGCAAGGTAAAGAGGCACTGAAACGCTGGGTAGAAATGACCCGACAGGCTGCTTTACAGATCATGCCTGGCGCGGGGGTCACGCCTGATAATGCTGCGGCGATCCTCTCCCACTGCGGCGCGCGTGAAATTCATTTATCTGCCCGTATGGATCAGTCCAGTGCCATGCAACACCGGGCAATGGCCACCATGGGCGAAGGTGATGATGCCTGCTACCCAATGACCAACCCCGCCATTATCCGGCAAATAAAAGTCCTTTCCGCACGCTTGTGAGTGCGTGCAACAGGCTATGGCACAACACTGAACTGTGACTGACTCGGATATTTTGATGCGCGATCGCCGTCCTCGAGGCGGTAGCGTTGCATCGTAAAGGCGAGTTTTCTACCGTAAAAGCACAATGGTGTGAAAAGGAGTTTCCCTTGTCGGATAAAACATCAAGTAAAATCAGCAAAAAGCACTACGAAAAGAAACTGACGGAGCTACAAACCGAGCTAGTCAAACTGCAAGAGTGGGTCAAGCAAGAGCGCCTCAAAGTGGTGGTGTTATTCGAAGGGCGAGACGCCGCGGGCAAGGGTGGCGTGATCAAACGTATTACCGAAAAACTCAACCCACGTGTATGTCGCGTCGTCGCGCTAGATAAGCCCACCGAGCGCGAGCGTACCCAATGGTATTTCCAACGTTATGTTGAGCACCTGCCTGCCGGTGGTGAAATCGTTCTGTTTGACCGCAGCTGGTACAACCGAGCAGGGGTTGAGCGGGTGATGGGATTTTGCTCCGACGAAGAATACGAAGAGTTTCTACGTACCTGTCCCGAGTTTGAACGCATGTTAATGCGTGCTGGCATCATCTTGATTAAATATTGGTTTTCAGTTTCTGACGACGAGCAAGAAAAACGCTTTGCCGAACGTATTAGCACCCCCATTAAGCGCTGGAAGTTCAGCCCGATGGACTTAGAGTCTCGCAGCCGCTGGGTGCAATATAGCGAGGCCAAAGATCGTATGTTTGCTTACACAGACACCAAAGACAGTCCGTGGTGGGTGGTCGAAGCGGACAATAAAAAGCACGCACGGCTCAATTGCATTGCGCACTTGTTATCGCAGATCCCGTATCAAGAAATCACCTACCCCGAGGTCGATCTACCTGAAATCAATAAAGAAGGCTATGTACGCATGCCACTTGAAGAGCAAAGTTTTGTGCCCGATCAAGTTAGTGAGTGGCTCAATAATGAGCCAGACGATTAACCCTTATTTAAGCAGTTTTTCCAGCTCTTCTTTTTGAATATGGCGAACATCTTTTCCTTTCACAAAGTAAATGATGTATTCGCAAATATTCTGACAGCGGTCGCCAACACGCTCAATGGCGCGTGCTGACCACATCACTTTCAGCACGTTAGGAATTGAGCGTGGGTCTTCCATCATGTAGGTCATCAGTTGACGCAAGATCCCTTCGTATTCACGATCTAAGGAGTCATCTTTGCGATACACCCGCATGGCCGCCTCGATATCCATACGGGCAAACGCATCCAGTACCTCGTGCAGCATCTTCGCCGCACGTTGCCCTAGCGCCTCCAATGAGACGAGAAAAGGCTGCTGAGAGTGACTGGAGTTATCCAGTGCCATTTTCGCGATGCTGTCCGCCACATCACCAATACGTTCAAGATCGGTAATGGTTTTGATGATCGCCATCACCAGTCGCAAGTCACTGGCGGTCGGCTGACGTTTGGCAATAATTCGCGTGCACGCCTCATCGATCGCTACTTCCATGCCATTGACTTTGTGATCTTCACGAATAACATGACGCGCCAGATCGACATCTTGGTTATGCATGGCACGTAGTGCATCGGTCAGTTGGCGTTCGACCAACCCCCCCATGGTTAAAACATGGGTTCGAATGGCTTCAAGCTCAGCATTAAACTGCCCTGAAATGTGGCGACTGATGTTATGGTTATCCAAGGCCTGCTCCTTATCCGTAGCGACCAGTTATATAGTCTTCAGTTTGTTTATTTTTCGGCGTCGTAAACAAGGTGTCCGTGTCCGCGTATTCCACCAAACGCCCCATATTGATAAATGCGGTTTGATCCGAGACACGCGCGGCTTGTTGCATATTATGGGTGACGATCACCACGGTGTATTGGCTTTTCAAATCATTAATCAACTCTTCAATCGTCAACGTTGAAATCGGATCCAACGCTGATGAAGGCTCATCGAGCAACAATACCTCTGGTTCAATCGCGATCGCACGGGCGATAACCAAACGCTGCTGCTGACCGCCTGACAAGCCAAATGCATTATCATTGAGTCTGTCTTTTACCTCATTCCACAAAGCCGCCCCTCGCAGCGCTCGCTCTACCGCATCATCGAGCACCCGGGGATCATTGATACCCTGCAGGCGTAATCCGAACACCACATTTTCATAAACAGATTTAGGAAAAGGGTTGGGCCGCTGAAACACCATACCAACTTGGCGGCGTAATGCAGGCACATCAACGTCGCGATCGTAAATATTCTGCCCATGCAGGGTCACTTCCCCGCGAACACGACAGCCATCAACCAGATCATTCATCCGATTAATACAGCGTAGCAAGGTCGACTTACCACAGCCGGACGGGCCGATAAACGCCGTGACCTTTCCCTTTGGGATCCGCATATTAATATCAAACAAAGCTTGTGTTTGCTGATAGTACAAATTGAGATGACGGATCGACAGCGCGGTTTGCTCTTCAGGCAAATTTGCCAAATCGAGCTCGGGAGTCAGGCCAATTCGGGAGTTTATCGAAAACATAGGTTGTCGAGCCTCATCATTATTGTTCCAAATCGCGATACTTTTCACGCAAGTAATGGCGGATCCCGATAGCGGCAAGGTTTAACGCCACAATCACAGACACCAGTAAAAACGAGGTGGCATATACCAGAGGGCGTGCCGATTCAATATGGGTACTCTGAAAGCCAAGATCATAAATATGATATCCCAGATGCATAAACTTACGTTCGAGGTGCAAAAAGGGGAAGTTACCATCCACCGGCAAAGCTGGTGCCACTTTCACTACCCCCACCAGCATCAAAGGCGCAACCTCACCGGCTGCACGCGCAACGGCGAGGATCAGCCCAGTCATCATCGCCGGACTTGCCATCGGCAACACGACTCGCCACAGTGTCTCGGCTTGGGTCGCACCTAATGCAAACGCACCATGACGAACACTGGTCGGGATGCGTGCCAACCCTTCCTCCGTCGATACAATGACCACGGGCAGCGTCAAAATCGCCAATGTTAACGCTGACCACAGTACGCCCGGCGTTCCAAAGACAGGGGCCGGTTGAGCGGCTTGATAAAAGAGCTCATCAATCGAACCACCAATGAAATAGACAAAAAAGCCCAAACCAAAGACGCCATAGACGATCGAAGGTACCCCGGCCAAATTGACAACTGCAATCCTAATCATCCGTGTAAACGCGGTTTTTGGCGCATATTCATGAAGGTACACCGCGGCAATCACCCCAAGCGGCGTTACAATCACAGCCATCAACAGCACCAAAAATACGGTGCCAAAAATGGCAGGGAACACGCCGCCAGAAGCATTACCATCCCGTGGTGGCTCTGAGACAAACGCACCAATTTGATGACCCCAAAAGAGCAGCTTCTCAACCCCGCTCATTGCGTTGGGGTACCATACCGCCAAGACGTTACGAAGTGGCAATAGCACTTCTTCATGATGGCTGTCTTTGACCACCAACATGGCATCATCTTGGTGATGGCGTAAACTTTCCAGCTTCTTCTCGAGCTGGGAATATTGGTCCAATAGCTGCGCGCGCTGCTCTGCGATATGGGCTGGAGGCTCACGATTTGCGGCATGGGCCAAGGCCCAGCGTTTTTCCTCTAAACGCAGCTGTTCCAGTTGATAATTGACACTGGCGAGGTGGACACGTTCAATATCATCAATCACATCACGTCGCGCGGACAAGGCGTCAAGGCGTGCCTCAAGATCCGCCTCATCTAGGCGATGGCGCGTACCTTTCTCATCTACCAGCGCAACAGGCCATCCATAGAACATCCCATTCTCGACCCGCTCTATCATGGCTAACGATGCCGGAGTAAATTGGCTGCGAATGTTAAACGCCAACAACTGCCGGAAGTCCACCCCCTCACGCTCGCGATTACCGATCTTGACCACTAAACGGGCATAATCTGGGTTAGCATCTTCCGGTAATGTGATGCCTGCATCTTGCAGTTGCGTCGCGTCGACACGGTCCGTTTGGTAAATCTGACCAATCACCGTTTCTTGGCCTTCGGGTGTATTGAGCGTGAACTGGGTGATGGGCGTAGGCCAAAAATAGCCCAACCCGCGCGCACCAATAAGAAGCAACACACCAAGGATCGCAATCAAGCTGACACTGACCATGCCTGCGGTTATCCACACCCAAGGGGTTCCTGATTTCATCCATGCGCGCATACGAGCTCTCATCCCCACCTATAAGTTACTGTACTTGTCGCGCAAGCGTTGGCGTACGAGTTCAGCTAAGGTGTTAAACACAAAGGTAAATACAAACAAAATAAATGCGGTTAAAAATAACACGCGATAATGGGAACTCCCCACCTCAGACTCGGGCATTTCAACCGCGATATTGGCGGACAAGGTGCGCAACCCCTCTAACAGATTCCAATCCATGATGGGCGTATTCCCGGTCGCCATAAGTACAATCATGGTTTCGCCTACCGCACGTCCTAGTCCCATCATCACCGCCGAAAAAATACCCGGGCTTGCGGTGAGCAATACCACACGTGTCAATGTCTGCCAGTGAGTGGCCCCCAAAGCCAACGCGCCGCTTTTTAAATGCGGCGGCACAGAGAAAATGGCATCTTCCGCAATCGAGAAAATGGTTGGCACTACCGCAAAGCCCATCGCAATACCGACCACTAGCGCGTTACGCTGGTCATAGCCTATCCCTAATTCATGGGTGATAAAGCGACGCGCATCGCCGTCAAACCATAGGTGTTCTAACCAAGGCCCTAATTGCCAAGCCACCAAGGCAATCAGTAACAGGGCCGGAATGATCACCAAGATTTGTGCATTGTCCGGTAAGCGGCGGCGTACATAGCGCGGGATCATTCGCCAAATCATGCTAAGACCCAGCAAACAAAGTGGCACCATCAGCAACAGTAAAAATACCGTGGGCAGGTGTTGCTCAACCCAAGGTGCTAACCAGAGCCCGGCTAAAAAGCCGATGATCACGGTTGGCAGTGCCTCAATGGTTTCAACCGTCGGCTTCACGACTTTACGTAACCCCGAAGACATAAAATAGGCAGTATAAATCGCCGCACCAATCGCCATCGGGACGGCAAATACAAGCGCAAAGAGGGCCACTTTCAGGGTGCCAAAAATCACCGGAACCACGCTTAATTTAGCTTCAAACGTGTCATCCGCAGAAGTGGATTGCCACACATATTGGGGCTCTGCGTACCCTTCGTACCAGACTTTCTCCCAGAGTGAGTGAACACTAACTTCTGGGTGTGGGTTATCGACAGCAAACCATTGCCATACACCATCGGTGACGGTAATCAGTGCCTGTGCACGAGGAGAAAACGCCATTGCTTGCGGCAAGGTATCGAGCATGGCCGCAAAATAACGTTGCTTTTCGCTGGTCGCATGCAGCAAGCTCAGCCCCCCTTGCTCATCCGCAACCGCAATACTTTTACGATGCAACTCCGGTGAGGCCACAAACTTCCCTTTAGCTGGCTGAAATAACCGCACTTCGGTCAGCGATGGCTGGCCACTTTTCACCACATCAAACCACTGACTCAAGCCACCATCTTGATGATGTAGCATTAACGAACGCCCACCTGCGAGCAAGGTCATCGCCTTAACCGGACTCTCCACCACGTTGGCAAGATTAATGGTTTCACGTATGGCCATCTGTTGCCCGTGAATTCGCCACACCGTCAGTGTGCTGCCTTGACGCACAAAGAGGCGTTGTCCGTCAGGTGAGAGCGCCATATTATCAACCGGCTCACTCAGCGAGTGCCGTTCAATCCGTCCACTGCGATAAAGCACCAGATCCTGCGTGTGTGTCACCGCCACCAAAACAGGGGCTATATTTTCCCCGTGTAAACTGTCTGGCACAGCGAGCGCTAATTGGCGTAGCGCCGACGAGTCCAGTATCACAGGTAAAGGAAATGCCGCCATGCGGCGCAGCTTGGGCAATACCGAGGTATTGTCGCCATATTCAGCGCGAAAACGTAGCTGCCAAACGCCTACTTGTCCCGGTTTGATTTCTACAGCCATAAAGGGCGCGGTGGCAGGCACTGTCGCCATCGCAGGACGAGGAATATCTGATAAGTTACGCGCCAACATCACGGTTGCAACTTGGTCGACCTGTAAAGGACGACGGGCTACGGTTAAGGTGCCACTGTCATCAAGCGCATAAACCAGCTGCTCACGATTGTCAGCGCCAATAAAGTGCGGCGTAGATGGTGTTGGCACACTAAAACGGCCGGTCGGCGTCATACTCGCTTGATGAAAAAGCGGTAACACGACGGTCAGCAAATAAAAGAACAAGAGCAGTAAAGTGACCAATACCATCACGCCACCAAGACGTACTGTATGCCGTGTAAACGTGTCTTTTAAACGTCTTACTCGATTGGCATCTTTGAGTGATGGTGAAGTGTGGGTCATTCGTGCCTCTTGTTTTAGATCAAGCCCTTAATTGTATGTCATTACAATGACATTTTTATGACATCCCTACTCTGAACAGGGATACCACCGAGGGCTGTACGCAATAAAAATGAAACAAACGGGCTTTAGGCTGGCGCAGGTTGATATTGGGCACAGTTTAGCGACTTTACTGCAAAGCAGCATAGACAACACCTTGACCGGCCTCAATAATTGACCCGACAATCGCCGTAAGGATCACGCATGAAGCATTTTGTTATCACACTGATGGGTCCCGATCGCGCTGGGCTGGTTGATCAAATCTCACAGACCATTTTTACGCATCACGGAAGCTGGCAAGCCAGTCGCCTTAGCCAACTCGCTGGACAATTCGCAGGGATCATCCATCTATCTGTGTCTGATACCCATGCGGATGCGCTAGTCCATGCGCTTCGCGAATTGGATGGCTTACAGCTGCTGATCACCGACGCTAAGCCAGTCACCCCTAACCCGACCACACATACCTTGTCGGTCACGGGCAACGATCGTCGCGGCATTGTTCAAACACTCAGCCAATTACTGGCGGCTCACGGTATCACTATTAATAAACTCAATGCGCAAACACAAAGCGCGGCCAATACCGGTGGGCAAATATTTACTGCTGATTTTTATCTGGATATTCCGCTGGATGCGGATGTCTCCATGTTACACGAAGCCCTTGAAGCACTGTCCGACGACTTAATCGTCGAGTTTGACAGTAATTTCACCCAGTAGAACAGGATTTTCTCACGCTTTATGACATTAGATACTTACCACGTCGACAAAGAATTAAGTTGGCTATCTTTTAACGAACGCGTCCTCCAAGAAGCCGCCGATAAGAGCGTCCCCATTATCGAACGTGTTCGTTTTTTGGGGATTTTCTCCTCCAACCTTGATGAGTTTTATCAAGTGCGTTTCGCGGACGTTAAACGCCGTATCATCATTGACGAAGAGCGTGGGGTCGACAGTCATGCCAAAGAACTTTTAAGTAAAATTCAAGCGAAAGTCGTCAAACTAAACCAAGATTTCGACCATCTCTACAACGATATCTTGCTAGAGATGGCACGCCGCAATATCTTTCTCGTTAACGAACGTCAGCTCACCGATAACCAATCCCAATGGCTAAAGCGCTATTTTCGTAGCAATATTCTGCCCTACATTACGCCTATTATGCTGACCAAAGACGTCGATGTATTGAGCTTTCTGAAAGATGCCTACTCGTACCTCGCCGTACAGCTTAAAAAAGAAGGGGAAGAGCCCAAGTATGCGTTGATTGAGATCCCAACAGATGATCTTGACCGTTTTATTAAAGTCCCTGAGCCCAAGGGTAAACGACAGCGCAAAACCATCATCTTGCTCGACAACATCATTCGACTATGTCTTGACCAAATTTTCAGCGGCTTCTTCGACTACGACACGGTCGATGCCTATGCCATGAAAATGACCCGAGATGCAGAGTACGATCTTACTAATGAGGTAGAGCACAGCCTGCTCGAGAACATGTCGGAAAGCTTGGACCAACGCCTCACCGCTCTCCCGGTGCGCTTTGTCTACCAACGGGATATGCCGCCGGAAATGGTGAGTAAACTCATCCAAGTGCTGAAAATTTCTGATTATGACAGCGTCCTACCCGGTGCGCGTTATCATAACTTTCGTGACTTTATCGGCTTTCCTAACGTCGGGCGAAAATATCTGGAAAACCCACCACTGCCGCCATTCGAATCGGCCGATTTTCAACTACATAACAATGCTTTCGATGCCATTCGTGAGCGCGACATCCTGCTTTACTATCCGTATCACACCTTCCGCCATATGACGGAGCTGGTTCGTCAGGCTTCTTTTGATCCGTCCGTGCGCAGCATTCGCATTAACGTATACCGAGTGGCAAAGAACTCGCGGATCATTAACTCTATGATTGATGCGGCCAATAACGGCAAGCGCGTGACCGTGGTGGTCGAGCTACAAGCCCGTTTTGATGAAGAAGCCAATATCGAATGGTCGCGCGTGCTCACCGATGCGGGCGTCAAGGTCGTGTTTGGTACTCCAGGGCTTAAAATTCACTCCAAGCTTTGCCTGATCTCACGGCGAGAAAATGGCGAATTACGTGATTATGGCCACATTGGCACCGGTAACTTCCACGAAAAAACGGCCCGTATTTATACCGACTTTGCACTCTTTACCGCCGATCAGCAGATCACGTCTGAAATTCGTAAGGTCTTCGAGTTTATCGAAAACCCTTATCGTCCGGTCAAGTTCAATCATTTGATCGTGTCACCACGTAACTCTCGACGCCGCATTCAAAAGCTGATTGAGCGCGAAATCGAACACGCGAAAGCCAAGCGTAAGGCCGGGATCACCTTAAAAGTGAATAATCTGGTCGATAAAAGCCTGGTCAATCTACTTTACCGGGCCAGCAGCGAAGGGGTGAAAATTCGCATGATTGTACGCGGCATGTGCTCTTTAGTGCCGGGCGTGAAAGGCGTGAGTCAAAATATCAAGGCGATCAGTATCGTCGATAGGTTTTTAGAACACCCGCGTGTATTTGCGTTTGAAAATGGTGGGGAGCGTGATGTCTATATCTCTTCCGCCGACTGGATGACCCGCAATATCGATAACCGTATCGAAGTCGGTGCGCCCATCCGCGATCCGCGTTTAAAAGAACGTATCATGGACATCCTTGAGATCCAATTTTCCGATCGGACCAAGGCGCGTATCATCGACAAGGAGATGTCGAATACCTATGTTAAACGAGGGAACAAGAAAAAAATTCGCTCGCAAATCGAAACTTACGATTTCCTCAAGCAGTTAGAGAGACAGGAACTCAAACACGCGGAAAAGTTGCAGCATGACACACCCCAAAGCAAGTAATGATAAGCCGAGAGAGATTGCGGCCGTCGATCTTGGCTCTAATAGCTTTCATATGGTGGTTGCCCGCGTGGTCGGGCAAGGCCTACAAATTATCAGTCGTCACAAGCAGCGGGTGCGATTAGCCGCAGGATTGGATAAAAAGCAGCGCCTAAGCGACGAGGCCATTCAACGTGGTGTCGACTGTTTAACCATGTTTGCCGAACGCCTTAATGGCATTGAGATAGACAACGTACGGATCGCGGCAACACACACATTACGCCAAGCCAAAAATGCACACGAATTTATTGAACGGGCGAATCAAGTCTTCCCTTATCCGATTGAAATTATTGCGGGTGAAGAAGAAGCACGCCTGATTTATCTGGGGGTCTCTCACACCCAGCAAAATCTGGGTCGCCGTTTAGTCATTGATATCGGTGGAGGCTCAACCGAGCTGGTGATTGGTGAAGACTTTCAGCCCCTGCTCGTTAATAGCAAACGCATGGGGTGTGTCAGCTATAACGAACGCTTTTTCCCACAAGGCGCGCTGAGTGAAAAGCAGTTTCTTGCGGCCCAAACGGCCACCCAACAAAAGCTGGAAAGTCTGGCGAGTCAATACCGCAAAGCGGGATGGCAAGTCGCGTTAGGCGCATCGGGCACCATTAAAGCCATTCGCGAGGTGGTGATTGGGTTGGGCGATGAGGATGGCATTATCACGCGCAAGCGCTTGGATAATGTGATTGAAAAGCTATTAAAGTTCAAACACAGTGACAGCATCAATTTACCGGGATTGACCGAAGACAGGCAGCCGGTCTTTGCCGCTGGGGTGGCGATTTTATCCGGTGTTCTCGACGCGCTCAAAATTGATGAATTGCGCTTCTCAGATGGTGCTCTGCGTGAAGGCTTGCTGTATGAGATGGAAGAGCGTTTCCAACGCACCGACATTCGTGGACGCACCACAGATGATATGGCCGCACGCTACAATGTCGACCTTGCCCATGCACGGCGGGTGCAACAGACAGCCGCCCACTTCTACGCACAAGCCGAGCCCGAACAAGGCAGTAAAAAAGCGGAATTGGCTGGATTACTCAATTGGGCCGCTTTATTGCACGAAGTGGGGTTAAGCATTGGTTATCCGGGCTATCACAAACATTCGGCGTATATTCTCAGCAATACTAACCTGCCCGGTTTTAACCAAGAGCAACAAACCGTCTTGGCAACCCTTGCGCGCTTTCATCGTAAAGCGTTAAAGCTGGGAGAAATGCCAAAATTCACCTTGTTTAAACCCAAACTGATCGAAACGCTCATCTGCGCACTGCGGCTCGCCTGTGTGTTGCACTCACAGCGCAATGACGAAGCTCTCCCCGAGATTACGGTGACTATCGATAAAAACGGCGGTTGGCAGCTGCAGTTTCCCAAAGGCTGGCTGGGTGATAATCGCTTACTTGCGGCCGACCTGACCGCAGAGCAAGACTACTGGCAAGCGGCGGGTTGGTCGCTTTGTTTTAGCGACTAATCCAATCCAAGTGCGTGGCGCTGCGCATGCACCACTTGCGCCGGGAGGGGAATATACCCTTCTCGGCTTACTTCCTTTTGCCCTTGAGCAGAGAGGATATATCCCATAAACGCCGCCTCAAGAGGAGCTAGCGGCGCGTTGGGTGCTTTATTGATATAGAGATATAAATACCGTGTCAGTGGGTACTCACCGTCGCGAATTGACTGCTGAGTCGGCAGAACAGCAGGCTTACCGGGATGACCGACGGCGAGCATTTTCGCCCCCGACGCTTGGTGACCCATCCCAGCGTATCCAATCGCATTTAATGAGGAGGCCACAGATTGCACCACAGATGCCGACCCCGGTTGCTCGTTGACATTGGCGCGAAAGTCGCCTCGACACAATGCCGCTTGTTTAAAGTAGCCATAGGTGCCGGATACCGAGTTACGCCCAAATAATTGTAGATCGCGATGTTGCCAACGCCCCGTAAGCCCTAACTGTCCCCAGCGAGTAATAGACTCACTCGCCCCACACCAGAGCGTTCGCGAAAAGATAGCATCCAGCTGATTGAAGCTAATTCTCTGTAGTGGGTTATCTTGGTGGACATAAACCGCCATGGCATCAATCGCCACCGGCACAGCGGTGGGTGGATAACCGAATCGCGCTTGGAACGCATTTTCTTCACTGACCCGCATCGGACGGCTCATTGGGCCAAGTTGTGCTGTACCTTCCACCAGCGCGGGGGCCGCCGAGGCAGAGCCGGGGGTTTGCAGCTGAACATTTACCCCCGGGTACAAACGCTTAAACCCGTCGGACCACGCCGCCATCATGTTGCCTAAAGTATCGGAACCTACGGAATTTAAGTTCCCCGAAACGCCGCTGATACGCTGATATTCAGGCAGCATTGGCTGGGTCGTATGGCTATGGGCCAGTGCAGTCCAAAGCAGGCTGACACAGAGTATGCCCCACCTTAACATGCCAATCGCTCCGGTAACGTAAATGCAAAGGTACTACCCATCCCTACCTCACTTTGGATCTCGAGCTCCGCATCATGATGGCTAAGGGCGTGTTTGACGATTGCCAAACCCAGACCGCTGCCACCTGTTTCACGAGAGCGCGCCTTATCGACACGATAAAAGCGTTCAGTCAAGCGATCGAGGTGTTGCGGAGGAATGCCTTCGCCGCTATCCGTGACTTCTAAACGCGGACCTTTGTCGGTGCGATACCATTTGACGGAAATCGCCGCCTGAGCTGGGGTATGCTTCACCGCGTTATAGACTAAATTGGAAATCGCGCTGCGGAGTTGGTCGTCATTGCCTTTTACTTTTAGGCTCTTATCAACATCAAACGTCAGCACATGCTCACGATCACCACTCAAGGTTTGCGCCTCTTTTTGCAACACATCCAGCATGGCTGGCACATCAACATCGTGATCTAATTCTGGTTTTGCGGCCGCCTCAATTTTGGATAACGTCAGGAGCTGCTCAACCAGTGATTCCATGCGCGATAGCTGTTCAGTCATAACACCATGCGCTTTCGGCCACATCGGCCCTATCACCATGTCAGGATCTTCTGTCATCTCGAGATAACCGCGCAACACCGTCATTGGCGTACGCAGTTCATGTGAGACATTGGCGAAGAAGTTGCGTCGCATTCCTTCCAGCTGTTTGAGTTGGGTGATATCACGTACCACCATCAAGAACTCTCCCTCGGCATAGGGCATGGTACGAAATTCTAAGGTGCGCGCACTGTTGATGTGGGAGCGCATTTCTAACGGTATATCGTAATTTGCCTCGGCGATGTAGCTGACAAACTCGGGCGCGCGAATAAGATTACTGATATGTTGGCCATTATCATCTGGCATTCTCAAGCCAAGGAGTTCTTGTGCCAGCTTGTTACACCACACAATCGAGCCATCACTTTCAAAGACTACCACCGCATCGGGCAAGGATTCGGCCCCGTTGCGGAAACGACGGATCAGGTTTGCTAACTCTTTGCGACGGCGACGATTACGTTTTTGAAGCCGATAAATGCCATTAAACAATGGCTCCCAGGAGCCTGTGCCTGAAGGCGGGGTCAGGCTTTTATCTTTCCATAGCCAGTCGGACAGTTTGATTTGTTGATGCAGATGCCAAAGCAACATGGCAACCGTTGCACCCAATAGTAACCAAGGCAGGCCACCGAACAGCCAGCCAATAATAAACCAAGGCAAATAAAAAAAAGCCAGCTCCCAAGCTAGCTTCTTCCAAGACAGTCGTTCGACCATTTACTCTCCATCCACCCCAACCTATGTGGAGCGCTTTCTATCTTTTTAGTTACGTGTCGAGAAACGATATCCTGCGCCACGTACGGTTTGCACTAACTTATCATGACCGCCCGCTTCAAGCGCTTTGCGCAAACGCCGGATATGTACATCAACGGTACGATCTTCAACATACACATTGGTACCCCAAACGTTATTCAACAGCTGCTCACGGCTGTAGACACGCTCTTGATGCGTCATAAAAAAGTGCAACATCTTAAATTCGGTTGGCCCCATATCGAGCGGCTCATCATTGGCCGTCACACGGTGCGAGACAGGGTCTAACTTGAGGCCTTGTACATCAATCACATCGTCCAGTGTGGTCGGTGATACGCGACGCATCACCGCTTTTAAGCGTGCCATGAGCTCTTTCGGTGAGAAAGGTTTGGTAATGTAATCATCCGCGCCAACTTCTAGGCCTCGGACTTTATCTTCCTCTTCCCCACGCGCGGTCAGCATCACTACAGGAATTTGTCGGGTCAATTCATCGCGCTTAAGGTGCTTGATCAAGTTAATCCCCGATCCGCCCGGTAACATCCAATCCATGAGGATCATTTCCGGATAAGGCTCGCAAATTTGCGCCAGCGCTGAGTCGTAGTCTTCGGCCTCTACCGTTTGGTAGCCTTTTTGCTCCAGCACAAAGCACAGCATCTCTCGGATCGGCGCTTCGTCCTCAACAACTAGAATCCTTCTAACCATGATAATTACCTAGTGTTATCATTTAACTGGCGCCATTATGTGGATTTATTATGACATTTTTGTGACCCAGCGCGAGCAAATTCCCCGCACTTTGTGCATGCTGTGACCTAGCCAACACCTTGCTGTGTGACCAACACGCGACTTGCACCTCCGCCCTGACTGTCTACGCGAACTTGGGCACCAATCCGCTCGACTAAAGTACTCACATGAGAGATCACACCAATTTGGCGTCCATCCGCTTGAAGGGTATCGAGACACGACAGTGCCATCTCAAGGCTGTCGGGGTCCAAGGTGCCAAAGCCTTCATCGATAAACAGCGATCCTAACTGACGGGTATCTGCCGCTAATGAGGCGAGCGCCAGTGCCAGCGATAAAGAAACCAAGAAACTCTCTCCTCCAGAGAGGGATTCCACGCTGCGCACTTCATCTCCCATATCATGATCCACCACCTGCAATGCTAACAAACTGTCGGGTACGGTTTGCAGCGCGTAGCGAGGGGAGAGCGAAGCAAGGTGCTCGTTGGCAATCTCCACCAGCTGGGCGAGTGTGAGTGATTGGGCAAGGTTACGAAATTTGGCACCGCTGGCCGAGCCAATTAAGTCAGCCAGTTTTAGCCATTGTTCCGTTTTACTACGTTGGGTATCGATTTTGTCGGTTAAACTCCCCGCTTGCTGACGTGCCTGCTCGGCTTGCGTCAGCCGATGACGAATATCGAACACACGCTGTTCAGCCTGCTCTTGCGCGTGTTGCCACTCGGCTTGCTGCGTCTCCAAGACTGTCTCGTCATCTGTCAGCGCTTGCTCATCAAACCACGCTTTGGCGGTCGCAATGGCCTGATGACAATGATTTAGCTGCTGTTCACGTTCTTCAAAGCGTGTTTTCGCTTCCTGATAGCGCGCCTCAATCTGGTTTAAAGCTTGGCGTTCATCCGCCCGCCAAGCCTCGCTCAATGACAAATGCGCCATCAAAGTATACTGACTCATTCCCAGCGCAGGTTGCCACTGGATCCAACGCCTAACGGCGGTACGATAGTGCTGATTAGCATCTTGCCGTTGCTGCTGTAAGGTTTGCTGGCGGGCTTGTAAGCCGGCGCGTTGCTCACTGGCTTGCGTATACGCCTTTTCCGCCTCAGCTCGACGCTGGCGCTGCGCGTCTATGCGTGACTTGTACTCAGTTTCTAAGCTCGCAAGATCCTGATCCCCCACCAGCGCCTGTCGCGCCGCCATACGCTGCTGATGTTGTTGCGCCAAGTTCACCAACTGCGTCTGACGTGACTGAATGGCATCCGATAAGCTCTGACACTGCTGTGTGAGCGTGGCAAGCTCGGTGTCGGTACGCTGCTTTTCTGCCGCCATCCCCTCACGCTCCGCTTGCAAAGCGCGGTATTGCTGGATTTTTTGCTCCATTTGGCGAATGTAACGCGCGGATCCCACTTGTTGTAAGCTCGCCTGCCATTGGCCTTTGCCTAGCTGTTTATCGAGTGCTTCGCAGCGACTATCACGCTGAGCTTGTTGCTGGTGCCATTGTTCGTCGATGGCGGTAAGTCGTGTTTCACATTCGGTTAGCGCTTGGTCTAAGTGATGACGACGGGCAACAAGCTGCTCTCGAGCTTGTTGCAACTCACTGAGTGCCGCATCAATCTGCTGAATATGGGCAAGCTGTTGCTGACGTTCGGTCATGGCTTGATAACAAGCCACATAGTCCGCTTGCGTCTGTTGGGCTCGAGCTTCAATATCGATGAGTACATCGCGCAGTGGCGTCTGACTGTCGATGTCACTATCCAATTCAGCAATGGCGACACGTAGCCCTTTTTCGTACTGATCACGCTCCGCTTGCCACACTTGCCCTTGCTCACGCAACTCAGCACATGCATGTTCACTTTGTTGATGTTGCTTTTGCCAGTAGTAGTATTCTGCCTGGCTTTGATTGAGTGTCGCTTGCAGCTCAGCAAGGCGCGATTGCTGCTGATCAATCAAACTTTCTACAACGGGCGCATGGTGTAAGTAAGGATGCTCAGTCGCCCCACAAAGCGGGCAAGGGTCTCCCTCGTTAAGCGCTTGACGCAAGTCTTCCAACTCCATCACGGCCATCGCTTGCTGCAAACTGTGGCGTGCTTCGTCAACCTGTGCTTGTTGGCGCGTTACCGTTTCTTTCAAACGCGCTAGGTGGGTTTGGCTATCGCGGAAAATGGCATCAAACTTTTCGAATTCCGTCTGATTATGGCGGCAGCGTTCGTCCCAGTATTGCCAGTTATGCGCCTCATTTAAGACCGCCTCTTGTAAACGGCGGGTAGACTGTAATTGGCTGTAGCGCGCTTGATCGGTCTCTTGCTCCGCAATCAAACGCTCAGGTTCCGCAGCCGCGCGTTTTGTTTTTAACTGGTCACTGCTGGCATCCACTTGCGCAATATCCTGCTCAAGCTTATCGCGCTGAGGACGCCATTGCTGGGCTTGCTGCTGTCGCTGTCTGTGCTCATCACTCAGTGCGGCTAGCGCATCTTGGCAATCTAGAAATTGCTTGAGGTTGTCAAACACCGGCTGATAGTGCTCAGCCGCGTGACCGAAATCGCCAAACGCTGCCAGTTGCTCAGCAATGATCGTTTCACGATGCACCAAATGCTGTGCATGGGCACGGGTTTGTTCAAGGGTCTGTTGCGCTTGACGCCATTTTTGCTGTTCTTCATTGAGGGTAATGTTTTGCTCACGCATTTGCTCATCAAGACTGGCTAATTGGGTCTCAATTTGCTGAGCCTCACGCACCTTCGGCTCCATATCAGCCCACGCTTGCTCGGCGTCGGTCAATGCGCGATTGGCTTCTCGCCAACGATCCGCTTGTCGCTCATAGTCGGCTGCAACAGCCTGTTCATCACGGGCTAACGCAGCAAGATCTTCCCCCAAAGATAGGGACTGCCACTGGTGACGCTGCAGCGCATTGAGATCCTCTCGCGCCGCTTGGGCACGTTCAATCTGCGCCAATGTCTCCCGACGTGCTTCCACACCCGCTTTTTCTTGTTCCGCCTCATCCAGTGCCACTTGCGCGTCATCAAGTGCTTGTTGCGCCTGCGCTAAGTGGGTGTGTTGCTGGCGATAGTCGTTCAGCATTTTGAGCTGGTGTTGATGATGCTTGACCGTCTGTTGGCATTGGGCTTGCTCATCCACCAATTGCTGCTCTTCATCTTCGCTCAGTAGCTGAATGTCACCGAGCTGTTGCATGAGCTGATCCAGTGCTTGTTTTTCATCACGGGCACGCTCATGGGCCATTTGGGATAAACGGCTGTAAATTTCGGTACCAGTCATCCGCTCCAGCAGTGCTGCGCGATCATCTGCTGACGCTTTCAAAAAAGCCGCGAAATCTCCTTGAGGGAGCATCACCGCTCGACGGAACTGTTCATAGCTAAGCCCGACCAGACGCTCAATTTCACTGAGCACTTCCTGTTTCTTTCCTGCAAAACGTTGGCCGGTGGTGAGGTTTTCGAGCCAATGCTCACTGGCTTGGATCCGACCGTCGGCTTTTCCTCGCGCGCGACGTACCGACCAATGGGCACGCCAGCGACTGCCGTCATGGGCAAAGAAGTCGACTTCTGCGTACCCTTCACCTTTTCCTCGCGACAAAATACTGCGCACATCGTTGGCTTTGACTCGGGTTGCAGGATCGCCGAGACCAATATCTGCATCGTTCTTTTTGTTGGCTTGAAAGCGCGGGATTTTGTCGTATAACGCAAGACAGATAGCATCTAACAACGTGGATTTACCGGCGCCCGTTTTGCCAGTGATCGCAAACAAACCGCTATCACCCAAAGGGCCCTTCGAAAAGTCCAACTCAAACGGGTGTTGAATACTGGCCAGGTTCTCGCCACGTAATGCCAGAATTTTCATCGTTTATTGGTCCTCATCCTGTTCCAGTTGTTCAAGCAAATGTGAAAAAGTCGCTGCGATAGCCGGATCCGGCTCACCTTGATATTTTTGCTGCCAGCCGTGTCGGAAAACTTGAAACGGCTCAACATCAGACAAGCGCTGCTCACGAAATTGGCGCTCGTGGGTGCGGTCACGATAGTGCGGCGTTATTTTCGCCAAACGGATAGGCTGTCCCTCTAGCGCCACGAGGATCTTCTCACGCAACATCGGTTGCGGGGCATCCAATAGAACAGGCACCTCCAATAACGGCTGCATATCCAGCGATAGTGGGGAAAGGGTCATCGCCTGCAGCGCTTCTATCACTTCATCAAGCGGAGCAGGCTTGTCAGGCACACGCAATAGGTCGACCCGTCGCGGCACTTCAAGAGAGCGAATATCGGCAAGCTGCTCCCCCTCTAACGTGACAGCGAGCACTTGATGACGATAGTGTCGCTCTGACAGAGACAGCGGGATCGGCGAACCACAATAGCGAATTCGGTCTTGCTTCGCGACCCGCTGGGCAAGGTGCAAATGTCCCAGTGCCACATAGGCAACATACTTGGCAAAAATATCAGCCGGCAGCGCATGCTGGTTGCCGCCGAGAATGCGTCGCTCAGACATTTCTGATAGCTGCCCACTCGCCATATAAACATGCCCCATCGCAATCAGCGCTTGGCTCCCCGTGCATTTGGCGCGCGCCGCTTGTTCAGTTTGCTGATAAATCTGTCGCACCCCTTCGATGAGACGATCATCGTCTTCCCCCAATCCTTCCGTGCGTAAATCACTGCTACGTAAGAAAGGTACAGCCATCACCCAAGCGGCGGTTTGCCCCTCTTTGTCCGTCACTGGCACCATCATACGCTCGGTATCTAAACTGCCATCGCTGTGCCGTGAGATAGCACCAATTAAGTGTAAATCAAAGGCTTTGAGTAGCTCGTGTGGCGCATCGAGTTTGCTAGGTGAGTCATGGTTCCCACCGGTAATAATCACATTCAGTTGGGGCAACGCCTTCGCGACATCCGCTAAGAAGCGGTATAGCATACGCCAAGCGCTCGCAGGCGGATTGGCACTATCGAAGATGTCTCCGGCAACCAACAAGGCATCCGCCTCTTCATCTATCAATTGCTGCTGTAGCCAATCAAGAAACGCCTGGTGCTCTTGCTGACGATCATAGCCATGCAATTGGTGGCCAAGATGCCAATCTGAGGTATGAATGATTTTTAACACTGCTGGGGTTATCCGTTGGTTGAAAAAAGACGAGGTCATAGACACTCGCCAATGTCGCGAGCCGGGTAAAATTCTACGCTAATTGCAGCGACATTCGAGGATGAATGCAATACCATGTTGGCTTTCTCACAACTGGATGGATAAAGCCTCGCCATGATTTGGTTTAAGAACTTACTCGTCTACCGCCTCACCCGCGACATTCCTCTCGATCCCGAACAGCTCGAAAGCCAACTCAAAGAGTTCGACTTTACCCCTTGCGGCAGCCAGGACATGCAGAAGTTTGGCTGGGATAAAGCATTGGGTAAGCACGGCGACATGCTGACCCATGTCAGCGGTGGCAATATTTTGATCCGGGCACGCAAAGAAGAAAAGCTGCTCCCTGCCTCGGTGATCAAAGATGCGCTAGAAGAAAAAGTTGATGCCATGGAGCAAGCCCAAGGCCAACGTTTGAAAAAACGTGAGAAAGACAGCCTAAAAGATGATGTTGTCATGGAGTTGCTCCCGCGCGCTTTTACCCGCCAAAGCCAAATGTGCGCCCTTCTCATGCCGGCAAAAGGGCTGGTTCTGGTCGATGCGGCCAGTATTAAGAAAGCCGAAGAGCTACTTGCCTTACTCCGTAAATCTATCGGCAGCTTACCGGTTGTGCCCGTCGAAACCCAAACACCGGTGGAACACGCTATGACAGAATGGGTTAAACAAGGCAGCGCGCCTCAGGGCTTCCACCTTGGTGATGAGGCTGAACTCAAAGCATTACTTGAAGAAGGTGGGGTGATTAAATGCAAACAGCAAGATCTCACCAGTGAAGAAATTCACGCTCACCTCGATGCCGACAAACAAGTCACCAAACTCGCCATGGACTGGCAAGAACAAATCCATTTTGTGTTGGGCGATGATCTCAGCCTTAAGCGCCTGAAGTTTTCAGAAGAGTTACGCGATCAAAACGCGGATATCGACCGCGAAGATATCGCAGCCCGACTGGATGCTGACTTGTCGTTGATGTGCGGTGAGCTCGATGTATTACTTGATGGATTATTCACGACCCTCGGCGGTTTACAAACCGATTAATCACCCGAGTGAGCCTTTGTATACTGATGCAACTGGCTTAATCCACACAAAGACTAGGTAATTCCTGCTGGTAGTGTGGGCACTGTCACAGTAAAATAGCGCCCACACTCACCTTCACGATGAAGGTGCCTGACTTACACTCAGACTTTAGCTAGGAATTATGTTTACTCCAGAACTACTCTCACCCGCCGGTAGCCTTAAAAACATGCGCTACGCATTCGCCTATGGGGCTGATGCCGTTTACGCCGGACAACCGCGTTACAGCTTACGTGTGCGCAATAACGAATTTAACCACGAGAACTTGAAAATCGGGATCGATGAAGCCCACGCACAGGGCAAAAAGTTCTATGTGGTCTGTAACATTCAACCGCACAACGCCAAGCTGAAAACCTTTATCCGCGATTTGCAACCTATCATCGATATGGGTCCTGATGCACTGATCATGTCAGATCCAGGCCTTATCATGATGGTGCGTGAGCATTTCCCCGATATGGCAATTCACTTGTCGGTACAAGCCAACGCGGTGAACTGGGCGACGGTGAAGTTCTGGTATTCGCAAGGCGTTGAACGCGTCATCCTTTCACGTGAGCTGTCGCTTGAAGAAATCGAAGAGATCCGCAAACAATGCCCAGAGATGGAGCTTGAAGTATTTGTGCACGGCGCTCTGTGTATGGCTTACTCGGGTCGTTGTCTGCTCTCCGGCTACATCAACAAGCGCGACCCTAACCAAGGCACCTGCACCAATGCGTGCCGCTGGGACTATAAGGTTCACGAAGCCAAAGAAGACGATGCCGGCCAAGTGGTACAAGTACAGGAAGTCACACCAACATTGGGTGAAGGCCAGCCTGTCGACGATGTCGTTTTGCTTGAAGAAGGCCGTCGCCCCGGTGAATTAATGGCCGCTTATGAAGATGAGCACGGCACTTACATTATGAACTCAAAAGACCTCCGTGCCATTCAGCACGTTGAACGCTTGACCCATATGGGCGTTCACTCGCTGAAAATCGAAGGTCGGACGAAGTCCTTCTACTACTGTGCTCGAACAGCCCAAGTTTATCGTCAGGCGATTGATGATGCTGTCGCCGGTAAGCCTTTCGATGAAAGCCTCATGAGCACACTGGAAAACCTCGCGCACCGCGGTTATACCGAAGGCTTCTTACGTCGCCATACACACGATAGCTACCAAAACTATGATTACGGCTATTCGGTCTCTGACCAACAGCAATTTGTTGGTGAATTTACCGGTAAACGCCGTGGCGATTTAGCGGAAGTTGCCGTGAAGAACAAGTTTGTTTTAGGTGATAGCCTTGAGCTCATGACGCCGAAGGGTAACGTCCACTTCACTCTTGAAGTCATGGAAAACCGCAAATCAGAGTCTATCGACGACGCCAAAGGCAATGGCCACTTTGTGTTTATCCCTGTGCCAGAAGATATGGACTTGGAATATGCACTACTGATGCGTAACCTACAATCAGGTCAAGATACGCGTAATCCATCAGGAAAATAGTATGGCATTACTCATCACGGATAAATGCATAAACTGCGATATGTGTGAGCCCGAGTGTCCCAACGGGGCCATCTCGATGGGGTCCGAGATCTTTGAGATCGAGCCAGATTTATGCACCGAGTGTAAAGGTCACTACGAAAAGCCAACGTGCCAGTCAGTCTGCCCGATCTCAAAATGCATTATCACCGATCCCGATAATGTCGAGACTGAGGATCAGCTCCTAGAAAAATTTGTGGTCATCCAAGGGATGGCCTAAACCATTCAAAGCGCCGCAAGGCGCTTTTTTTATATCTGTATCACCCAAAATAGTAAACTAATGCTACGTGCTTTACAGTCATGCATGACAGCCCAGAGTAACGAAGGTACATTGAGACACTCAGGCTCACACATATCGCAGTTTATGCATTCATAAAGTCATTACTAAGCAAGCGTTAGTAAAAACGTATAGTGAGGAAAGAGAGTGTAGCACTCCACGCCGTGCACTTCTCAAACATGAATAAGCTCTTGATTTAGGGACGCCTTAAACGAAAAAACCCCAGCTTTTCAGCTAGGGTTTCTAAAGTAGTGGCGGAGGGCCGGGGTTGCGGACAACGGGCAGGCCATCCTGCGGGACTCAACGCGCACTGCAAGTGCCGCGACCAAGACGTCTGGCTCAGGGGAGCTTAAATGCAAAAAACCCCAGCTTCTCAGCTAGGGTTCCTAAGTAGTGGCGGAGGGCCGGGGTTGCGGGCAACCGGGACTCATTCGCCCGCAGGGCGAACCTGGCCAATAACAAAAAACTCTACTAAAATTAGCAGGGTTTCTAAGTAGTGGCGGAGTGGACGGGACTCGAACCCGCGACCCCCGGCGTGACAGGCCGGTATTCTAACCAACTGAACTACCACTCCGCACCAATTCTGTCTCATCAAAGTCTTACGCATATCCGCTTCGATGCTTAAATTTTTGCTAACTAAAGCCCAACATTAAGCTCTAATTAGATTATCTTGTTTTATGCGATGAGGATGTTGAATCGAGACGCGCAGTGTATGCCAATACATGAGCATCGCAGATATCAACAGCATCGAGCTATCAATAAGATAAGCAATGAGAGCCTGGCGATGTCCTACTCTCACATGGGGAGACCCCACACTACCATCGGCGCTGCTTCGTTTCACTACTGAGTTCGGCATGGAATCAGGTGGGTCCAAAGCGCTATGGTCGCCAAGCAAAATTTTGTTTTGTCTTCACTTTTTTAAAAAGTGAAAACCATCAACCTAGAAAGCTGTTCGTTCTCGCCACA